>JBGSIG010000565.1:0-2201 GCA_041742655.1 Ferruginibacter sp.
AAAAGGCTCAAACCGGTCTTTCTTTGCCATCTTCACAAGATTCATAATACTCTTCTTCAGATCCGTTGTATCATCGGCATTCTTCATCATTTTTGCAATATTCAATTGAGCGTAGATATCCATCAATTGATTGGTAGTATGTTTTGATGAACTGTTGTAAAAGTCAACGGCCTTGTCATACACATGCGACTTTTCATACAACTGTCCCAGTAAATATTCAAACCTTGCCTGGTCTTGTTTGGTAGTGGAATTGCTTAAACCTCTTTCTAAATTCACAGCGGCGCTATCGTAAATGGCCAGTTTATAAAACCAGTATCCATTTACTTCGTTAAGTGCCGGTTTAAGGCGCTTGGGCATATTTGGGTCGTGTTGCAGTGTATTAATCAGCGATGCGGCCTGGGCCATTTCATCCTGCTCTATAAGCGTACGGATAATCCATACAAGCGCATCATTTCGGCTTGGGGGCAATGACGCAATTTTTTGCAAAATATTGGGGTCTTCTTTATTCGCAATGCTTAATACGCCATCGCTTGAAGCATCGTTGGTGCCTACAATATGGTTATCATCTTCCCCTTTTTTTCGCGGAAAAAGATTGTAGTTGATAAATTGAAAAGTAGCTGCTGCAGAGTCGAAAATTTTTCCATAATAATAAGCCTCACCCAACAACAGGTACATATTGTCTATCCAATCGTTGCGCAGGTCGTGCAATAAAATACCGGCCGTGGCTTTGTAAATAACTGAATCAATGTCTGTTTTTTGCGAAGCCGTATTGTCTAAACTAAAGGGATAGTAACTAAGCAGCTTAGTGTAGTCATCTTTTTGAGCGGCCTTGGCTATTTCAACAATAGTATTTATTTTATTATTGGCATTATAATAAAAATTATAATGAGTTAAATTGTTTTGAAGAATATGTTTGGGTACTGTAAATTTTGTTTCGTCTGTTTTTTCCGAGGCTAATTTTCTATCCTCGAATTTTTCAGACCTTTTTGTTGAATCAAGTAAATTAATGGTCCATATAGGTTGGGCAAAACAATCGTGTGCGATGGCTGACAACACAAATAAAAACACCAGGCGCATCAAGATTTTGTTTTGCATGAATAATTGATTAAAATAAAGCGGCTAAATATCGGTTATTTTGCCCAAATACTAACGCATAATGCAGTTGGTTTCTTATTTTTAACATCCAATAAAGAAATATGGCTAATTCAAAGGATAACAGTACCTTAAAAAGGTTGCGTAATAAATATCTATTGGTAGTAATGAACGAAGATACTTACGAAGAAGTTGTGAAGTTTCGCCTCAGCCGTTTAAGTGTGTACATCGTATTAAGCAGTGTTTTTGTTTTACTCACCATACTTACCGTTGCGTTAATAGTTTTTACACCCATAAAATATTATTTGCCCGGCGTAGGTTATGGCGATGCCCGACAGGCAAAAGAATTCAGGCAACTTAAAATACGTACCGATTCTATGGAAAATGCGATGAAGTTTAAACAGCAATATTTGGATGATCTTAAAAAGGTATTGGAAGGAAAGTTATCTACATTGGATACCACTAAATTAGACTTGCCAAAAGACGATAATACGAACGAATAAAAAAATGTGTTGTTTCTCACATACCACAGGGGAGTTTTTGGCGTTGTTCTATAAAAGTGAGTAATCAGGAAATTTGAGAGAAAATAATATGGGGCAGAAATAGAAATGAAGTATTAACGTGAGGACAATTTTCTATATTGTCATTTTCCTTAATTTGAAGTGCAGAACATTTTATTTAACAATTGCATAATTTCTAACAAATGAATTCCAAACCTAAAAAAATCAACACTATGTTTAGTTCAAAAACCAAATCCGATGAATCCCCTACTGGCAGCACGACAATTATTGGCGCAGGAACCACAATTACCGGCGATGTAGAAAGCAGCGGCGATATAAGAATTGATGGTACACTGATTGGAAACCTTCATGGTAAGGCAAAAGTTTTAATTGGCGCTGATGGTCTTATTGAGGGTGCTGTAAAAGGTAGAAATGCCGATGTATTGGGCAGGGTAACCGGCCAAATGGATATTAAAGAAGTGCTTCAATTAAGGGGCAAGTGTAATATAGACGGCGATATTTACGCAGGTAAGCTGGAAGTGGAACCAACTGCAACATTCAACGGACGTTGCCACATGGGCGCAAACGTTGTTGAATTAAATGCAGAAA
>JBGSIG010000566.1:0-5790 GCA_041742655.1 Ferruginibacter sp.
ACCACCATACACTCCCACTGCTACCAGGCTTGTATATACGCTTAACTTTTTAACCGATTCTACCACCTGCGCCACAAGTTCTCTCGTGGGTACAATAATGAGCACCTGTGGAATTTTATCTTTCGAAAATTTCCATTGCCGTAAACACGGCAGTAAATAAGCAAATGTTTTTCCAGTGCCCGTTTGGGCAATCCCACAAACATCCCTGCCCGACATTACAACAGAAAATACTTTTCGCTGAATGGTTGTAGGATTGGTATAACCCAGATCATCCAAAGCACTTAATAGTGGAGTATTTAAATTTAATTCGTCAAAAGTCATATTGCTAAATTAAATGCAAATGTAATCTTAGTTGTCAGTTAATCATTAAACTACCTGCGGCAGATAAATAGTAAATTGCCGTTAAGACGATTAGGGATTAAAGAAATAATACCATCTTGATTTAATAAGAAGACCAACGGACTACTTTTAAATCCTATATGGAATTATACCTATAGAAAAGAGGATTGGTTTACTTAATATGGCAGACCGGTATAAAAAAAGTCTTGACACCTTAACGGCAAAACTAAATATCGCGTATAGGTTGTGGTAAGGCACCGGGATATTAATTTACTGTTACCTATCCCATAATTAAAAGAAAATGAATAATTATTTAGTTTACAAAAGCAATATTGTAGTGCCTTACATTCGTTGAAGTACTCCAATATTTCTCACCTGGAACTTAATACAGGAAGGTTCTTGCGACTAAAATAAGTAATCCTGTAAATGAAATTGCAATAAGTTAATTCAAAAATACTTTATCAAAAGATGGACGCAAACGCTCACCGGTATTTTATAATCAACAAGCCATACAATATGGTGTCGCAGTTTGTAAGTCCACACGATGTTGGCTTGTTAAAAGATGTCCCATTCAACTTTCCTGAGGGCATACACGCCATTGGCCGTTTAGACAATCACTCGGAAGGGCTACTGATATTAACCACCAATAAAAAAGTAACCAAATTATTGTTTGAAAGTAAAACCCCACACAAGCGAACATATCTTGTACAGGTGAAAGATGTTGTAACAGCAGAAAAATTACTTCAGCTGCAAAATGGAGTGTCAATCAGGATCAAAGGTGGCGGCTATTATACCACCACTCCATGCGAAGTATCAATTGTAGAACGTCCCGCACATTTGTACAAACGCGAAAATGAATTTAAAGAAGATCTGCCACATAGCTGGCTGCTGATAACATTAACAGAAGGAAAGTTTCACCAGGTTAGAAAAATGGTAGACGCAGTTCGTCACCGTTGCAAAAGGCTGATACGTATTTCAATTGAAAACCTGCAATTGAATGATTTGCAACCAGGAGAAATAAGAGAAATTGAAGAGGAAGATTTTTTTGATAAGCTCAATATCGATAAGCCTTAATGGCCGCAATGACACTAAATATTTTATGGAAATAATGTTTATTTTTCCAGCGAAATTTACATTATGTTTTTCTTATGTATGTTTCCTTTTTATAAAAATCTTTATGTTTTTTAACATTGTGTGTATAAGTAAATCACTCTTTTATTAATTGCAAATCGGTAAATTTGAAATACAATAATGCTTATAAAGTACCAAACCATTTCATTCGAAAACTTTAAACCAATCTTAATTTGACAGACACAATCATTAACCTCGAGTCTGTTAACCCAATTGAGTTTTTTGGCGTTAACAATGGCAAACTAGACATTCTGAAAAAGAAATTTCCCCTTTTAAAAATTTTAAGCAGAGGCACACAAGTAAAACTGACCGGGGCTCCCGAGCAAATTGTAGATGCTAAAGAAAAAATCGACCTCATCGTTCAATACATTGAACAAAATGGTCACATGAGTGAAAATTATTTCGAACAAATTTTGGGTGGTGACGATCAACAGGTGGTTGACAACTTTATCGACCGTAATCCTAACGACGTATTGGTATTTGGCCCCAACGGTAAAACAGTAAGGGCCCGTACGGCAAATCAAAAACGTATGGTTACAGCCGTTGATAAAAACGATATCGTTTTTGCCATTGGCCCTGCGGGTACAGGTAAAACTTATACGGCTGTTGCGTTAGCTGTAAGGGCATTAAAAAACAAGACCGTTAAAAAAATTATTTTAACCAGGCCTGCTGTAGAAGCAGGAGAAAATCTGGGCTTTTTACCGGGCGATCTAAATGAAAAAATTGATCCGTATTTACGACCTTTGTATGATGCATTGGATGATATGAGACCTGCCGATAAGCTGGGTTATTATATGACCACAAGAACAATTGAAATTGCACCATTGGCCTACATGCGGGGCCGCACGCTGGATAATGCATTTATCATTTTGGATGAAGCGCAAAATACAAACGATGGCCAGTTAAAAATGTTTCTAACACGTATTGGGGCCAACGCAAAAGCAATCATCACCGGCGACCCAACACAGGTTGATCTGCCAAAAAATATGCGTAGCGGCATTGAAAAAGCATTGCGTATTTTGAAAAACGTAGATGGCATAAGTCACATTGAACTGGACGAGGAAGATGTAGTACGCCATAAGCTTGTAAAGGCTATCATAAGGGCATACGACAAAGACAAAGAATTTGAATTAAACAACGAAAAAAGGTAACTGATTTTACGCAATAATTATTTTAAGAAGCAGCAGTTTTGCTGCTTCTTATTTTTTGACAAACACCGCTTTTAAAAATGTCCTTCAAAACAAGAGGTTTTTTATTATGAAATACTATAAAGATGTTTAACTTTAACTATGAAGCTTAAATTATTTACTGCTATTTTTTTAGTTGCCATGGTTGCATCCTGCAAGGATGCCAGGAAAAATCCTACAACCGACATTGAAGTGGCCAGCGCATTTATTAAAGATATATTGGAGAACGATTTTAAACATGCAAAACGATTTGTACTGGAGGAAGAAATGAACAAGCAATATTTTGAGCTGGCAGAAAAAAACTTTGAACACAAAACTAAAGACGAACTTAAAAAATATAGTGATGCCGATATTATAATTAACGAATTAACACAGGAAAATGATTCTGTGACTATTGTCAACTATTCTAACACTTATAACCGAAATGAAAAGGGTAAAGTAAAAGTGGTAAGGGTAAACGGGCAATGGCTGGTTGATTTAAAATACACTTTTCAATAGGGTTAAAAGAATACCAATTTGTTATTATTCATTTCATAAAAGAAAACCTCTTTACAACAAAATACTGTAGATGCTATCCTGTTTAAACAGTTGTAACCGGGAAAAAATAGACAAAAATGTCGACAGATATTTGCATTCATTTGTATTTAGCATACTAAAAAATAATAATTATGTACGTATTACATCCATGGCATGGAGCCCATTTTGGAGCCAACGCACCTAAAATTGTAAATGGCTTGATTGAAATTCCACAGGGATCAAAGGCAAAATATGAAATTGATAAAGCAACCGGTTTGTTGATTTTGGATAGGATAATATATTCCTCCTTTCATTATCCCGTTAACTATGGATTTATACCGCAAACACTTGGCGAAGATGGGGACCCTTTAGACATACTGGTTATGTGCAGCGAAAGTATTCAGCCACTATGCCTGGTAGAAGCTACCGTTATTGGCAATATGCAGATGATAGACAACGGCGAGAAAGATGATAAAATAATTGCAGTTGCCACCAAAGACCCGGCAGTAAACCATTTTAACAGCATCAGCGAATTGCCTAAACATTTTATTGCGGTGCTGAAAAATTATTTTGAACAATACAAAGTATTAGAAGATAAGAAGGTGTTGATTGACGAATTCCAGGATAAAGAAGCTGCCTATAAAGTAATAGACCAGGCGATAGCATTTTACAAAACCAGCTTTCCAAAAAAATAATGAACATCAACAAACCAGTGATGGATATAACAACATTGATAATTTTAATAATCATTGGCCTTGCCGCCGGTATTTTAGGCGGTATGGTGGGTGTTGGCGGCGGAATAGTAATTGTGCCTGCCCTTGTGTTTTTTCTTGGCTTTTCACAAAAAATGGCCCAGGGTACCTCATTAGGCATATTGTTGTTGCCGGTGGGGTTATTTGGTGTAATGCAGTATTATAAAGAAGGGTATATTGATTTGAGAGTGGTACTCCTGATCTCTGCAGGTTTTTTTGCGGGAAGTTTCCTCGGAAGCAAATTAGCGCTCAGTTTGCCACAGGATGTTGTGAAGAAAATATTTGCCATTTTATTACTCGTTGTTGCAATTAAGATGCTTTTTTTTGATAAAGTAAAGCCGGAAACTGACATGCGAATACATGTAAAAAAAGATGCTTCTTTACATTGATCAATTTATTAAGTATTCCCCTATCAAAACTAAATTCCTTTTCAAATCTTAAGATGCCTTTCCCCCGACGGGCGATGTGAATAATTTAAGCATATACCTGAATTAAGAAATTACTAGCCTGAGTATGAGGTATTAAGGTTGGTAATTTGTTATCTTAATTTTTGTTACTAAGGTTAGCACACCCTTAAAGACCTTCTCGCAAACTAAAACCAGCGTTGTTAACTTTATTACCTTATTTTCAATTTAATAACGTTGACCCGCCACGCAAAAGATCTACAACCTTTCATTTTCCAGGTTCATAAAAAGTGTGCATTTGCTTTATGCCAATCTGGCACAGTTCAATCATAATTGCTTATTTTTGTAAACTAATTTTTAGAATGGATACTTTATTAGCCGCTAATACAAAAATACACGACGAAAACAGGCAAGGTGAGGCATTTGCTCCTTTAGCAGGGGACACCAATTTATACAAAAAGCTTTTTTACGTAGAGAGTTATGGCTGTGCAATGAATTTTGCAGACAGTGAAGTGGTAGCTTCCATTTTGCAATCGAATGGCTTTGGTGCTACCCGAAATTTTGAAGAGGCCGACCTGATTTTTGTAAATACCTGCTCCATTCGTGAAAAGGCTGAAGCTACTGTTCGCAAAAGGCTTACAGAATTCCGCAGGTTAAAAAAGGCAAACCCCGGTCTTTTAGTGGGTGTGCTGGGCTGTATGGCAGAACGCCTTAAAGCAAAATTTATAGAAGAAGAAAAGCTGGTAGATATGGTGGTTGGCCCCGATGCCTACCGCAGCCTGCCGGGCTTAATTGAAGAGGCCGAGACCGGCCAGAAAGCAGTAAATGTTTTATTGAGCCGCGATGAAACCTATGCAGACATATCCCCTATTCGTTTAAACACCAATGGTGTAAATGCTTTTGTAAGTATCATGCGGGGTTGCAATAATATGTGTTCATTTTGTGTTGTGCCGTTTACCAGGGGCCGTGAAAGAAGCCGTGATGCGGTTTCAATTATTGATGAATGTAAAGCACTGTTCAATGATGGTTACCGTGAAGTAACATTGCTGGGACAAAATGTTGACAGCTATCACTGGGTCGGTTCTTCTCACAATCCAGCGGATGGAAATGACATTGCTAATCTGGGCGCTTACGATGAGCCTGTGAACTTTGCAATGTTGCTTGAAAAAGTTGCGCAGATTGATCCTTTGTTAAGAGTTAGATTCTCTACTTCTCACCCAAAAGACATAACGGATGAAGTGTTGTTTACCATGGTTAAATACGAAAACATCTGCAACTACATTCATTTGCCTGTGCAAAGTGGCAGCTCCAGGATATTGCAATTGATGAACAGGACTTACACAAGGGAATGGTACATCGCTAAAGTAAACCGCATAAGGGAACTGATACCTGATGCGGGCATCTCTACCGATATGATCACGGGTTTTTGCACAGAAACGGAAGAAGACCATGAGCTGTCGC
>JBGSIG010000567.1:0-2205 GCA_041742655.1 Ferruginibacter sp.
CGCCAAATGGCGGAATAGTGTAGTTACCGGTTGGAAGAAAAATTGGCCGGGTGGTATTGATGTAATTAGTGTTTAAACCTCCATAGGCCGAAATTGTAGGATACATCCTTCCCTTGGCTGCGTCTGAAAGACTAATGGCAGCTTTTAAATTATATTCATTAACCCGCTGATTAGGCAGATTTTTAATTGCAAGTATATAAACGTCTTCAGGCTGCAAATCGCCAATTTTCTCTATAGGTATTTGCTCAACAGGAGGAACGTCTACTTCAAATGGATCTGCAGCATCGACATTCATATTTGCTTTTAACTGCAAAATTGCTTGTGACACATTGCCGCGGGCATTTATATAGTTGGCACTATCAAGTGCCTCCTGGGCTTGCAGCTCCGCCGCGTTTAATTCTGGCAACGATCCGGCTTCTACAAGCTTATTGGTATAGGCAAGCTGAGCCTGCGTTTGTTTAAGTTGCACCTGGGCTATATTCTGCTGTTCCTTCGCCAGTAATATTTGCAGGTAATTATTAGCTACTAATAGTGAAATATCGTTTCTTAATTTATCTGTATTTGCCTTGGCTGCTTCCATCTGCCACTGATTGGCGAGGATTGCATTCTTTTTGCTGAAAAAATTAAATATCTGTGCACTGGATTGCAACCCCATATTGGCATTAAAGTAAGTTTGGGTTATAAGATTAAAAGTAACCGGATCCTGGTTGAGGCCGCTGTTTACCGAAGTGTTACCGTTAAATGAAAGACTTGGAATCTGGCTTAATTTATTTTGTTTGTACGTCAACTCAGTGCTGGCCGCTTGTACTTCCAACTGCTTAACAGTAATATTATTGGCTACTGCATAATCAACTATTCGCTGCAAATCCCATTTTTGCTGGGCCTGTACAGTACTGCAAAATAAAAAAATGCCGATAAGGCAATAACTAATGTAACGCATAAAACAAAAATATAACATCCTTTTGTAAAGCGGCATTGTGAATTTTATAAGCGGTAAATTTTTCTTGAAAAAAAAGGACTTAATGGTCATTTACGAAGTTTTAGTATTTCCTTTCCAGTTAATTTGGTATAAAATCAAAATATGTTCAAAGATAAATAGTTGACGCTTAATAATTTTTAAAAGTAATAATGAATGTTAGCTGAACCTTATCCCTTTCAAAAAATTGGTCTTTTTTTAACGTCGTCTTTGCCAACAGCAGGTATTAAATCGTTTCCAATGCCTGGCCAAGGTCTTTTATTATATAGTCAGCCTCCTCCAGCCCAACAAAAAGTCTTAACATACGATGGTCTTTTTTAAGTGGATTAAAATGTGCTGATGACATACCTGCACATCTTGGAATGATCAGGCTTTCATGACCGCCCCAGCTTACGGCCATCAATATATGTTGAAGGCTGTTACAGAAGCTTTCAACCTGTGCTAAACTATCGGCCTTAATAATAAATGTCAGCAGCCCACATGCACCGTTCATTTGTTGCTGCGCAAGCCGGTACTGCGAAAAATCTTCGTCAAAGGGAAAAAGCACCGCTTCAATCATATCGTGCTTTTTTAAATATGCTACAACCTGCTGCGTTGTTTTGCTAATTCTCTCAAGGCGCATTGGTAAAGTTCTCAACCCCCTAATCAACAACCATGCATTGAAAGGAGAAATGCCGCTGCCAATATTCATATATTCCGAATTAAAAATGCGTTCTATCATTTTCTTACTACCGCTTAATACGCCCGCCACCGTATCGCTGTGGCCGCCAATGTATTTAGTGCCCGATTGTAGTGTTAGGTCAATACCAAAATCTAGTGGTTTTTGATAGATGGGGGTGCAATAGCTATTATCAATAATGGTTATGATATTTTCTGCCTTTGCCAATTCGGCTACCGCTGCTAGATCCTGTATAGCATAATCCCAGCAATTGGGGCTTTCTAAATAGATGACCGTAGTGTTGGGTAAAATAGCCCGTTCAAAATTTTCGATATCACGTCCGTCAATATACGAAGTAGTAACACCGAAGCGGGGCAGTATAACATTGAACATTCTTTGTGCCCAGGTATATGGCTTATTAACAGACACAATATGATCGCCCGATTTTACATTGGCCAGTACTGCTGCAAAAATTGCGGCGGCTCCACTGTTAAATACCAGGCAGTCTTCTGCATTATCGAGTGCCGCCAATTTCTTGCGAAGAATATCAACAGTTGGGTTAAGGCCCCTG
>JBGSIG010000568.1:0-2798 GCA_041742655.1 Ferruginibacter sp.
AACGAACAACATTTCCTGAAAAGTAAATTTAACTGGCAGGGTGGCTATTGGGCTTTTTCATATGCTAAGAGCCAGAGAGATATCGTAATTAAATACATCATGAATCAGGAAGAACACCATAAAACCAAATCGTTTAAAGAGGAGTATTTAAAAATGCTGAATGATTTTGACGTAGCTTATGAGGACAAGTACTTGTATGAATTTTATGATTGACGGAAAAAACGTCGCCCCCATGGTGCTTGGCGTCTCAGTTATATTTAGTGTTACCAAAATTTCAGCCCTATGGGCTTTAAAATTAAAACTTGATTCACGTCATTTTGATGTCGCCAGTTATTTTTGCAACATCAACATACAACAACTAATTTTAAAACTTCCCCGCCCTGCATACTTCATGAATAAATTGAAGCTTTTCTATCACCGGCGCAGAAATAATAAAAGGATAAAAATCTTCCTGTCCCATACTTCTGTTTAAACTGTTTACGGCAAACGTTAGGGGAAACCAATTGTCGATAATAGTTTTAAAATCGGCGACTGTGTACGGGTCGTTATTTATTACTGTTTGCATTGCTGCACTTTGCACCCCGATGCCGAAAGACCAGGCAGTTTCTATCGTGTCCATCAGGTGCATGTAATGTGCCCAGGTTTCTGCCCAATCTTCCCAGGGATGCGATGTTGCATAAGGGCTGATAAAGGAATCATTCCAATTGGCTGGCGTATCAGTTTTATAATATATATCAAGGGCCTCAGTATAATCAATTTCTTCATTGCCAAAAAGCTGGCGAAATTTTTCAAGGGGCGGCCTGTCTTTAATAAGTATCTCCCAGTAATAGTGCCCAATTTCGTGGCGAAAATGCCCCAGTAAAGTCCGGTACTTTTCTCCCAGGTTCAGTTTATGTTTTATGCGTTCAAACTCATCCGCTTCTTCTATGTTCAATGCAATAACACCTTCGTCATGACCGGTCATTATTTTTTCAGTGCCTGAAACATCACCCATAAAATCGAAAGTGATTCCGTTACTGTCTGTGTCATTTATTTTGGGATATACAGGAAGGCGCAGACGCAATAAAGAGTAAACCATTCGATGCTTGGCATTTTCTATCCGGGTCCACTTTTGCCTGTTTTTATCGATGGACAATGCCGGAATAACCCTGTTTAATGCACAGGCGATACAAAAATCACCGTGCAGATTTGCGGGAATCAGCCAATTGCAGGTGCCGTATGCTGCGTTGGCACAATAGCGGTATGTTTCGTTTTGAGTATTTACGGGTGAATAGCCGTTCTGGCTATTTTGTAAAGTAAGCAGGTTAAAATTGCCTGCTTCAAAGCCTACAGCGTGGTTGCAATTAAGGCAGGTAGAATTTTCAAAATAAAGCGTATTTTGGCAATTTGTACAGGTATATAATTTCATTGATGATTATTTTATAATCGCATTGGTCAATAACTATTCCAATTATCGCAGAAAAAATATGAGCCATAAAACAATTGTTTAAAATGCTCTTCTTACATCAACAGAAACTTTCAACTCATGTTTGCCGCTGCTCATGATTACGCCTTTTAACGGGGTGATGTCCGCATAGTCCCGTCCCCAGCCGATGGTGGTATGCCGGTCTGCAGGTAGCATGTTATTGGTGGGATCAAAATCTACCCAGCCACTGCCCGGAATAAATACCGAAAACCATGCATGGGACGCATCTACGCCAACTAATTTTTCTACGCCCGGCGGGGGCAGCGTTTCTATATAGCCGCTTATATACCTGGCAGGTAAACCCATTGATCTAAGACAGGCAATTGCCAAATGTGCAAAATCCTGGCACACACCTTTTCGTTCTTTCATTACAAGCGACAAGGGGGTTGAAATTGTAGTAAAACCAGATTGGAATTTAAAATCCGCGAATATCCGGTTCATCAGGTTTTGCGCCAGGTGAAATAACGATCTTCCGGGTGCAAAAGAAATAGCTGCATATGCCGAGATAGCATCGTTAGCTTCTGTCATTGGGGTGCTTGCAATAAATTGTTTTACATCTATTAATTCTGGTGTTAAAGTGGCAGTTTGCCTGCATACTTCCTCCCATGTTATGGGGTTGTATTGAGGTTGAAGTTCGTCTACCGGCGTTAATTTTTCTATTTCTGAAAAAACGTGCACGCTTAATTTTTTATGTTCTTTTTCTATGGTAAAATAAACCAGCCTGTTACCATAAAAATCTTCATATTCTATCAACACATCCGGTTCGGGGATAACGGCCACCACCGATTTTTTGCAAAATTGTTTATTGGTACTGCGGGGTATCAACCTTACGATATTGTGGCAAAGACTCACCGGGTATTCGTAGGTGTAATCAGTTTTATGGATAATTTTATGAAGCATTTACACTTGTTTTATTTATTAGGTTTTTGTTGTGGCTCACCCCGAATACCTCCTCAGTAAATTTTATTCTGCCGGGACTGGTCTGTCGAAAATAATTGTATCTGAGATTGCGCATGCACAAAATAAGTTTTGGAAACTGCATTTTGAATTCCAGACAAAACCTTATATATCTCGGATAAAAAATTGTCGAGATTTTCGTGTTCTGAGGTGGCATAGTTCAATATAGATAGCTTTTCCTTATCTGCCTGGCTTATTAAATTATAAGCTTCGTTTATCAAAACATTATGTACTGAAAAAGAATTGTCGGTTGTTGTTGGTAAGTTGGCCATACTCTTTTTTAACCTGTCTAACTGGTATAAAAGGGAGCGTGGATTATTGGCATCAAAAATCATAAGATCCAATACCAGCGGCAATTGTAAAAGAGACCGGTATT
>JBGSIG010000569.1:0-5941 GCA_041742655.1 Ferruginibacter sp.
CTTTCTTTATCAGTAACACCGGCTAATTCTACCTGGATGATCCCTTTATTTTCATCTAAGTTGATATTGGGTTGTGCAACGCCAAACTTGTCAATACGTTTTAATAATATTTTGTACGTTTCGTTGATGGCTTCCTTACCGGTTGTGCGAATGTCGTCTGTAACTTTATCGTCGCTGTCAGTAATTTTAATTTGTTTTCCGGCGCCTGCAAATATGGATGCCAGGGGTGTGCCGGGATTTTGCTGCTTAAAGGCCTTAGTAAATAAAGTGATATAATCTGCGTTGTCGGCTACTTTTTGTGCAGTGGCAGTTTGTAGCGCTTTTACCAACATCGGATCTTTGGGATTATTACTTAATGATTTAAGCAAACCCTCAAGGCTAACCTCCATGGTTACACTCATGCCACCCTGTAAATCCAACCCAAGGTTTAATTCATTCTCTTTACATTTTTGGTAACTGGTACCAACAACGGGATAAATGCTTTTGTCTTTGGTGCTGTCAAGAATATGACGCATTCTTGTTTTTACCTGTACATTTAAATCTTCACCTTTTAAATCGGGATACTGGGATTTTACAATTCTTTCCGCCTGGGTCTTTACCTTTGACTCGTAACTGCGTACCACCCATGTGTAGGATAATTCCCAAATGGAGATCAACGTTAAAGCAATGGCGAAAAACCAAACTAAGCCTTTCAATTTCATAATTGGTTACTTTTAATAGCTATTTTGTTAATTTTTTAGAAGTTGGCAAAGATAGGGGAAAAACTGTTTTGAGAATGTTAGTGTTTTATTTTAGATTTCCCCCAATTATACATAACAAATTACGTTTATGAAAACTCCATTTTTTATTATTTTATGTATCTGCATTGCAACCTGCTATTTATGCAGCAATAGTGTGTTTGCTCAACAGGAAAGACCAGTAAAGATGCTTCTAATCAATAGTAGTATTAAACCTTTACCCACTATACCGCTGGCAGACACTGCTATCACGGATAGTTTTATGCTGCAATTGCTGCAGCAATACCCCCGGTATTTCAGCGAAGTGCTTGCCAACAGAAAAAAATGGAATGTTCAAATAATTTATACTCAGGTAGATAGAGGCGCAAACGGTATTCCGGGTTTAAAGAACCATTATTTTAATGTAAATAAAGATCAATATTTTTATCCGGCATCAACGGTGAAATTGCCCATCTGTTTATTGGCGTTGCAAAAGTTAAATGAACTAAAGCAAAAAAGCATCAGTGGCCCCACCACCATGGTAACAGAACAGGCCGGCCCGGGCCAGACTGCCGTGTACAACGATCCTACAACACAAGATGGTAAGCCAACCATTGAGCACTATATTAAAAAAATATTGATGGTGAGCGATAATGATGCCTACAATCGCCTGTATGAATTTTTAGGCCCGCAATACATTAACTACCAGTTGCACCAAAAGGGCTATGGAGAAGTACAGATACTGCATAGGTTAAATATAGCCATGAGCCGGGAACAGAACCGTGCCACTAACCCAATCAACTTTTTGGATAATAGCAACAGGGTAGTGTACAGTCAGCCGGCGCAGTATGACAGTACAAGCTATCCGGGCAGGCATGAGTCTATGGGTGTTGGTTATTATATAGGTGATTCATTGGCAAAGGGAGCGATGGATTTCTCCACCAAGAACAGGATCAGCCTGCAGGACCTTCATACAATATTATTGAGCCTTGTGTTTCCTGTAAAAGTAACGGCTGCACAACGATTTAATATTACCGCCGGTGACAGAAATTTTGTTTTAAAATACATGAGCCAGTTGCCGACTGAAAGTGTTTTTCCACCATACGCAGCCGATACGGCAGACTATTGGCCAGCCTATTGTAAATTTTTATTGTACGGTTCAGAAAAGGGCGAACTATCAAAGAGTATCCGCATTTTTAATAAAGTGGGTGATGCTTACGGGCAATTAATTGACGTGGCCTACATTGTTGATTTTGACAGGAAGATTGAGTTTTTTTTATCGGCTGCAATTTATTGTAACAGTGATGGCATTTTGAATGATGATAACTACGACTACGACAGTATTGGCTTTCCGTTTATGAAACAATTGGGTGAAGTGCTTTACCAATATGAACTCAACCGCAAAAGAAACGTAGAACCCAATCTTTCGTCTTTGATTTTTGATTATGATAAATAAATATCCATTGTCTCCGCCGCGGCAGAGGAACTTAGAACAAAGCAGTGTTATTTAAACATTTCTGGTTTTAATTTTTAAAAGGAATGAAGAAAGCAAATGCGTCGAATAACTGTCCGCCGCGGCGGAGATGGGGGCAATTTCTTCCAATAAATGTTTCGTTTACTGTAGATTTGCAATTCTAAAAATAAAATACATGTATATTTCTTCTTTATTAGATCGTTTTGCAGAACCCGAAACATTGAAAATGGCCAAACTGGGCCGGGAGTTAAGAGCTAAAGGAATTGACGTAATTGATCTCAGTTTGGGTGAGCCCGACTTTGATACACCTCAACATATTAAGGATGCGGCCATAAAGGCAATCAACGATAACTGGAGCCATTATACACCGGTAGCGGGGTTTGCAGATTTAAGAGAAGCGGTTTGCACCAAATTAAAAAGAGATAATAACCTTGATTATAAACCTGAAAATATTGTTACCTCAACTGGTGCAAAGCAAAGCCTGGCCAATGCAATTTTAGCCGTGGTAGATGATGGTGATGAAGTGGTGATACCAACTCCTTATTGGGTTACCTATTCGGAACTGGTGAAAATAGCACGTGGTAAAGTAGTGCAGGTTCGCACTACGCTTGAAAGTGGCTTTAAAGTTTCACCTGCCGCACTGGAAGCCGCAATTACTGACAGAACTACGCTGTTAATGTTTTCTTCTCCTTGTAATCCATCGGGAGCAGTGTACAGCAAAGAAGAGTTAGAAGGATTGGCCAATGTGTTGAGGAAATATCCGAAAGTATATATCATTGCCGACGAGATTTATGAGTACATCAATTTTGTAGGCAAGCATGAAAGCCTTGCCCAATTCAGCGATTTAAAAGAACGGATTATTTTAATTAATGGCTTAAGCAAAGGCTTCGCCATGACAGGTTGGCGCCTGGGTTATATTGCTGCAAATGTTGAGGTGGCGAAAGCCTGTGAAAAATTACAGGGACAGTTTACAAGTGCTACCTGTTCTATTACACAAAAAGCAGCAGTGGTGGCCCTGACAACCGACCTGAAGCCTTCTTTGGAAATGGCGGCAGAGTTTACCAGGAGAAGGGCGAGGGTAATGGAAATTATTAAAAATGTGCCCGGTATAAAATGCACAGAACCAGAAGGAGCTTTTTATATTTTCCCTGATGTGTCTTCTTACTATGGTAAATCGGATGGAGAAAATGTGATTACCAATTCCGCGGATTTTTCTATGTATTTGTTAAATACGGCACACGTGTCATCTGTAATGGGCGAGGCTTTTGGCGAACCCAACTGCGTTCGTTTTTCTTTTGCCAACAGTATGCAAAATATTGAAAGGGCCTGGGTAAGAATAATTGATGCATTGGCGAAATTGAAATAGTTGGCGGTCATAAAGGAAAGGTTACACCTTTTTCAAAAGGTGTAACCTTTCCTTTATCCCTTTACAATATCTACCAGCAAGCCATGAATTTTAAGCACCTGCGGTATCACCATATCCTGTTCGCCATTTGTAATAACGTAATCGCATAAACGCATTTTTTCTTCTTCGTTCATTTGTTTACTCATTCTTGCTTTTACAGCTTCTTCACTAATATTGTCTCTTTTCATTACACGCTTTATGCGTTGCTCCACGGGCGCAAACACGCCAATCACTTTATCCAGTTTTGTGTTTGAACCGCTTTCAAAAATCAATGCTGCTTCTTTCAAAGCATAAGGAGCAGTTTGTTGCTGCATCCATTTTTCTGCATCTTCAATAGTAGCCGGATGCACAATACTGTTGAGTAATGCCAGTTTTTCGGGATTATTAAATACTATGGAAGAAAGATGTGCCTTGTTTAATAAACCATTGGCATAGGTTTCTTTTCCAAATGCCAGTTCAATTTTTTCCTTTAATAAACCATCTTCATTCATCAGCCGTTTCGACGCGTCATCAGCGTAATAAACGGGTATGCCCAGCACGCTAAATATTTTTGCAATGGTGCTTTTTCCGCTGCCAATGCCTCCTGTTATGCCAACCTTTAGAATCATAATGAAAAGTTATGTCTGATCCGATAGCTATCGGATCTTTGATGTCTGATTTATTTCATACTGCTAGTTTATTCTTTTCTTGTTGGCTGCTGTCAATCTTTCTCGTCTAAATTGTCAAGTTCGGGTGAAGCAGAAACTCTTGAAATAAAATCTATAGTCCCTCTTTTTTTCCAAATTCTTGTCGCAAAAATTATCCCTATTGTCAAACCCAAGGCAGCAATAGCAATTCCAAAAATAAGTCCCGTTGTGGTTGGATAATTTCCATAAACGATTAGTCCCAGGATTACTCCAAAAAACAATGGGAAGGCTACAATTTGTAACCAGGCAAGGAAAGAAGTTATCCATTCAAGTAGTTTAATCATTTTTATAAAATTGTCAAATTTCTCCTAGGCCACAAACCGCAAAGCAATGCGACATGCGATTGCTATAGGATTTGAAGTGCACCCTATTATTTTTATTTCCGATCTATTTCAAATTGTTAGTTTATTCCCCTTACCTGCAGAGGTGTTATACGAAATAAAAAAACCGACGCTTTTTAAACGCCGGTTAAAATTATTAATTAAATATTGTATTGCAGATAATACCTGTAATTGAAATCTTTTCCTTCAATTAAATTTCTGCATTTCCTTGTAGAGGTTAAGAGTTACGCTTTAGTTTCAGTAACTGCTTTATTAACGGCGGCTGACATTTCCAGGCTGATGGTGCTTTTTTCAATTTTAAGATAACTGCCGGGGCTCACTTCCAAACTTAATGTGCCATCTTCATTTATTTTATTGATAGTGCCATGTATGCCGGCGATGGTAACAACTTTATCACCCTTTTTTAAATCGCTGATAAATGTTTTTTGCTGCTTTGCTTTTTTTGCCTGTGGGCGAATCATAAACATCCAAAAAACTAAAATCATCAGCCCCATAAAAATTAATGAAAAACTGCTGCTGCTTTTTCCCTGGGGATCCATCATTAAAAAAATACTTAATAGTTGCATGTGTGTGTAATTGATTATTAAAAATTAATATTTATTTTGTTTCTGTTACTTCGCCTCTCAAATACAGTGGCGGAAAGGCCGGGTCTGTGTTGGCGGTAACGGTTACTGTTTTATCGTTGTGCCCTACTTTCCCTTTGCTGTTAAATACCACTTTTATAAATGCGGTTTCACCGGGCAATACCGGCTTTTCAGGTTTTTCAGGAACGGTACAACCGCAACTGGCACTGGTATTGGTTACTACCAATGGATTTTTGCCGCTGTTTTTAAACCTGAAATTATAAGTTACTTTTTCACCATCTGTAACGCTGCCAAAATTATAAACGCTGTCAATTATTTCCACGGTGGTAGTTTTCAGGGCTGCCATTTCTGCGGCAGTGGTTGTACCATCCATCACCTTGTCTTTCCTGCGCACATCACAACTAACAAAAACCGTCCCTATCACTAAACACAAAACAATTTTTTTCATTCCCTATTTTTTGCGAAGTTATATTTTATAAACTAAAGCTCATAAGCAAAATGCAAAGAATTAACTAATTCGTTAGCGTTAAAACCTCAGTGAACTAACTATCAATTATCCATTAAAAAATTATCAATTACAAAGTACTATTCTTAAACGTCTTCTTATTGATCTTTCCCTCAGCAGTTAGTTCCTTATGAATATTATCTAAAATGCCATTGATAAACTGGCCGCTTTGCGGAGTGCTGTACTCTTTTGCCAGGTCGATATATTCGTTGATAGTAACCCTTGTCGGA
>JBGSIG010000570.1:0-3308 GCA_041742655.1 Ferruginibacter sp.
CGTACTAAAAGAACACCAGCAGGCACCTGAAAAATTCATGAATGATTTTGAAGTACTGGATAGAGCCTATCCAAACATCAAAATGGAGTTTATCACAGTCGAAGGGATATTTGGCCCGGAGTTAATTAACCGTTTAAGCAAGCAATGGAACATTCCTAAAAACTTTATGTTCATCAGTTCTCCCGGCGAAAAATTTAGCTACAGGGTAGAAGAATTAGGCGGCGTACGGTTGATTTTGTAATACCAACTTGTTTTAATAAGGACTACAATGGACTGAGTTTAAATCCTTAAATTCTATTAGCTGTTTTAAAAATAAAAGGCACCCAAATTGAATGCCTTCCATATGCTTATCCCCTTGACTTAGTTTATACTTCTACTACTTCTAATTGAGGTACTTCTATTTGAATATCGTTTAACCATTTGTCCCGCTGAATGGGTGAATAAAACATAGTACTGGTACAAATTATCTGTCCCCGGGAATTCATGATGTTGAAAAAATAATCTCCTTCTTCTGTTTCCTTCTTCTCAATGCCAGTGGGTACCGGAACATTTTTCTTTACAGATTCTATGCTCTCAAGTACACTTTCTTTATGCTGGTATCCTTCGGTAGAAAGTAGAATCTCTTCTACCTCATCAACCACCCTAAAAAAATATTTATTACTATCTTCCTTATAAACTTCGAACTTCATCATAATTTATCAATTTTGAATTTAAAAATGGAGGGGAAATCAGCGCTGCCAGCGCTAGACACAAATAAATCTTTTTAGATTAAAGTGGCATTAAAATGAAATTAAATTTACGTGCTCACTCTATATTTGAACATTATTCCTCCGTTCTCCCGTTCACCTTATTTAATAATTTCATCCGGATATCACTAATGGTCTTTTAAACTGGCATAGTCTTTTCACATGCCAGCTATTAATACGGTTTGAAAGTTTACTCAGGCTGCAAAAGCACGATGCCGGGTCTACAGGACTTTATTAAATAGTAAACTTTTTAACGGGCCCGACTTTTTGAACCGTTTTGGGTATAAGATTTTATAAAAATCTGTTTATTTTTAAACCTCATCAAACCCGGCGTTAAAACACCAAAAGTTGCGGGTTTCAATTACTTTTGTCACATGCAGGAAATTGATTCACATATTCTTATAATTGCGGCGTGCCTTTTGGTTATATTTTCATATTTGTTTAACCTGTTCGCCAATAAGTCAGGGGTGCCTTCTGTATTATTGCTCCTTGCAACCGGAATAATAGTAAGGGAAATTATAGTTTACCAGGACATTTCCGTTATAATTCCGCCGCGGGTAGTGGAAGTCTTTGGCATTTTAGGGTTAATAATGATTGTGCTGGAAGCCGGGCTTGACTTAGAGGTGAGCCGAAATAAACTAAAACTGATCCGAAATGCGTTTTTTTCGGCTCTTTTTATTCTCGTAATTTCTACCGTTGCATGTTCTGCGTGGCTTTATTACTACCTAAACGAAAATTATCTGCACTGCCTCATTTATGCTATTCCACTTTCCGTTGTAAGCAGCGCTATCGTAATCCCTAGTATTTCTCATTTACAGGAAACAAAAAAAGAATTTCTAGTGTACGAAACCTCTTTTTCAGATATAGTAGGCATTTTGTTATTCAACTACATGATATCCGGAAACCTGTTAAATGCCGGCAATATTATGTTGTTTTTTGGCTCTCTCACGCTTGCGATAATTTTAAGTGTTGTTTTATCGTTACTCATCTTATTTGTTTTAACAAGAATCACTACAAAAGTCCGGCTCTTTCTTGTGTTTGCAGTGTTGATTTTTTTGTATGCCGGCGGCAAACTCCTTCATTTTCCTTCACTGCTTATTATACTTTTATTTGGGCTAATTGTAAGTAATTGGCATATATCAATATTTCACAGGGTACACAAATGGATTTCATTTAAACAGGTAAACGAAGTAAGTTCTACTTTACATTCTTTGGCGGCGGAAAGTAGTTTTCTAATTCGTACATTTTTCTTTTTTATTTTCGGGCTTACCATCGATATAAGGCTTTTGGCAGATGTGGAGGTAGTACTTTCCGGAACTGCTATTGTGTTGGCCTTGCTGGTAATCCGCTTTATTTACCTGCGCTTTTTTTTACACTCACACATATTTCCAGAATTGTTTTTTATGCCAAGGGGTTTAATAACCATTCTTCTATTTTACAGTATACCTAATATCTATAAATTATCACAATTTAATGAGGGTATTTTGTTCTTTGTAATTTTAGCCACAAGCATTATTATGATGCTTGGTTCTATGGCGTATGGTAAACCGAAAGTGCAAATAATTAATGACGAATTGCCTTTATCAGAAATTAATTGATTGCTTATGGAAGAAATAAAAGTATTGTTGATAGAAGATGAGAAAAAAATTGCTGACAGCATTTCTAAAGGCCTGAAAGAATTAAGTTATCATGTTGAAACAGCCTACGATGGCAAAATAGGATTACGCCTTTTTGAAAACAGCACCTTTAATATTGTAATTACCGACATCAATCTTCCCGGATTAAATGGCTACGACTTATGCAAAATATTTCGTGCCCGAAATCAGCATATTCCCATTATTATGCTAACCGCTTTAAACGCCACAGACGATAAAATTGAAGGGTTTGATGCAGGTGCTGACGATTACATGGTAAAGCCATTTGAGTTTAAGGAACTGGTGGTACGCATCCGGGCGTTATTAAAACGTACTTTGAATCAACAATTGCCCAGCGGCAATGTTTTAAAGGTAGCCGACCTGGAACTGAATGTAGATAGTAAGGAAGTAACCCGTGATGGCAAGCCTATCAGCCTCACAGCAAAAGAATTTCAATTGCTCGAATATTTTATGCGTAACAGAAACCGCGTACTTTCCAGGGGCGATATCGCCGAAAAAGTCTGGGATCTTAACTTCGATACCAAAACAAATGTGATTGATGTGTATGTAAATTTTCTGCGAAAAAAAATTGACAGAGATTTTGCCGAAAAACTTATTTACACACAGGTAGGAATGGGCTACATCATGAAAGAGCAGTAGATGAGTATAAAATATAAAATAGCGTTGTTGTTTGCATTACTCGCCAGTATTATTCTTTCAATTGTGGGGTTGTCGGTATTTTTTTTTAGTGCAAAAGAAAGAGACAATACCTTTAAAACCCGACTGGGCAACAGGGCCTGGAGTACTGCTAAAATCGCTGCAGCCGTGCGGGACGGCAAATACACTATAGTCAGTAACCTGGATACAGCCTCCGTTGCATCGCTTGATAATAAAAGCATTACCGTGCTTGACAACCAAAATAAGCCGG
>JBGSIG010000571.1:0-6745 GCA_041742655.1 Ferruginibacter sp.
ACTATCGCAATAATCAAGGTTGGGAAAATCATGGCAATACCCAATGGGCGCCATATCATACACCAACTGATGTCTTTTAGCAGCCAGAACACAATGTGCAGATTTTCCATTTTACGATAGCGTAAGGGAATGGCATATACTTCGTTATTCATGCAGTATTTTTTTGTAATGCTAAGATATATTATTGATTTAAAGGAAGTGCGGGATATTGTAAATGAGCGGGGTCGTGGGCTCTATATTAAATATGTAAAGCTATAAACAAAAAAAGCCTGTCGAATTTTATTTCGACAGGCTTTTAAATAATATTAAAAAAATCAGTAATTATTTTGCCAATGCAAGCGCATTCACTTTTTTTGCCAGCTTACTTTTTAAATTAGCAGCTTTGTTTTTGTGAATAGTACCACGTTTTGCTAATTTATCAATCATAGATGAAACAGTTGGAAGTTTCTCTACCGCTCCTTCTTTACTGTCTATTGCCCTAATATCGCGTATTGCATTACGGGTAGTTTTGCCGTAATAACGGTTACGCTCATTGCGTTTTGCACTCTGACGGACATCTTTTTTGGTTGCTGCGTGATTTGCCATTTAAAACTTATTTTTGGGCTGCAAAGATAGGGATTTGTTACAAGAAATATACAATCCATTAAAAGGAATTTTAGAAATAACACTGTTTTACCCAATAAAAATTCTTTTAAACTACAAATTAACTAAATGAACAGGGCTATTTTATCATTGTTGCACCTTGTTTCCCTGATATTTCTTTGGTTAGGATTGGTAACAGACATGCTTAAAATTGACATCACAGCTAATTTTATCATTGACATCAATCTTTTTAACGAAACCCGCAGTGTATTGGGCACCTTGCACAGTTTATGGAACAGTGATAACTATTTACCCTTTTTGTTAATTTTTTTATTCGGCATAATCGTTCCTTCGGTTAAATCTGGCATTGTATTTTATGTTCTCTGCAATAAACAACCATCGCCGAAATGGTCGAATATAGTTAGCTCTATGGGTAAGTGGGCCATGGCTGATGTATTTGCTATCAGTATATTTATTGCTTTTTTGGGCGCAAAGGCCATGAAGAATACTTCGGCTTCTCTTGAAGCAGGATTTTATTACTTTACTGCATATGTTTTATTAAGCGCTATTGTTGGTTACTTATTACCTCAAAATGATAAAATCATCCCGTCATCTAATTTATAAAAGGCCGATATTTGCTTTCCTAAATTAAGAGTTTAACAACATAATAATTTTCTAGCCAAATGAAGGACTTTCAATACATCACGAATGCGCACCCTGCATACATCGAAAACTTATACAAAGATTTTATAAAAGAGCCGGAGAGCGTAGATCCGGAATTACGGAAATTTTTTGAAGGGTTTGACTTTGCTGTTAGCAGCGGTGTTAACGGAAAAGTAAATGGAACTGCCACAACGCAGGCCCAATCCACCAATATCGACTGGATGAGTGAGATAAGGGTATACAGGATTATTTTGGGGTATAGAAACAAGGGGCATTTGCTGGCAGATACAAACCCGATTCGTCCACGAAAAGATCGCGGTGCCAATATTGAACTGGCTTTCTACGGCTTATCAGACGCTGATTTAGACAAAACATTTAACGCCGGGAACCTTATTGGCTTAGGAGCCACTACACTAAGAAATATTCTTGCTCACCTGGAAAAATGTTATAGTGGACATATTGGCATTGAATTTAAATACATAAGCGATCAAAAAAAGGTTGATTGGCTTACCAGGGCGATAGAAAAAACGATGCTGGAACCGGTAAGCCTTACGCAAAAAAAGAGAATACTGCAGAAATTGAACGAAGGAGTTATGTTCGAAAAATTTTTGCACACAAAATATATTGGGCAAAAGCGTTTTAGTTTAGAAGGTGGTGAAACCACCATCGCTGCCTTGGATGCAATAATTAATACCTGTGCTGAAAGCGGAGTTCAGGAAGTAATGATAGGAATGGCGCATCGGGGAAGATTGAATGTACTGGCAAATATTTTAGGGAAAACCTACGAACAAATATTCAGCGAATTTGAAGGCAAAAACGTTCCTGATACCACAATGGGTAGCGGCGATGTAAAATATCATTTGGGCTTCAGTAGTCTTTTGCATACGCCAAATGGTAAGGAAATACACCTGAAACTTTGCCCCAATCCATCACACCTGGAAGCCGTGGACCCGGTTGTAATTGGTTTTGCCCGAAGCAAAGCAAATATTTTGTACAATTGCGATTACGATAAAATATTGCCAATACTAATTCACGGCGATGCATCTATTGCTGGCCAGGGTATAGTGTATGAAGTGTTGCAGATGAGTGGCCTTGATGGATATTATACAGGTGGCACTATTCATTTTATTATAAATAACCAAATAGGATTCACAACAGATTTTGAAGACGCCCGTACGGCCGATTACTGTACTTCGGTTGCGGCCATGGTGCAGGCGCCCGTATTTCATGTAAATGGTGATGATGCAGAAGCGGTTGTAAAAGCCAGTGAAATTGCCACCCGCTACCGGCAGGAATTTAACAGCGATATTTTTATCGATATGGTATGTTATCGAAAGCACGGACATAATGAAGGCGATGAACCAAAGTTTACCCAGCCCAAATTGTATGCTATGATAGATAAGCATTTGAACCCCCGGGAAGTGTACACGCAGTACCTTATGCAAAACGGGGAAGAAGATGCTCAGGTGTTGGCCAAGGAAATGGAGAAGCAGTTTTTGAGCGACTTACAGGAACGGTTAGACGAAGTGAAACAAAATCCTTTGCCCTACACATATCAGCAGCCAGAGTTAGCCTGGAAAAGCATGCGTAAAGCCAAACCCGAAGATTTTGATATTTCTCCTGTAACAGCCATCTCTGAAGAATCTTTCGCAATGTTATTTGATGGCTTAATGAAATGGCCGCAAGGATTTGCACCTCTGCGAAAAGTGGAGAAGCTTTTAAGAGATAAGATAAGACTTTTTGATGACGAACATAAAGTAGATTGGGCCACGGCCGAGTTAATGGCTTATGGTAGTTTATTAGTTGAAGGAAAGGATGTGCGAATGAGTGGCCAGGATGTAAAAAGGGGAACCTTTAGTCACCGGCATGCGGTTTTGTACGATGAAAATACCAGTGAAGAATACAACCGGTTAAATCATTTTAATGACACTCAGTATCCTTTTAGAATTTTTAATTCTTTACTAAGCGAATATGCTGTGTTAGGTTTTGAATATGGCTATTCCATGGCCAACCCAAATGCATTGGTAGTTTGGGAGGCCCAGTTTGGTGATTTTTGCAACGGTGCCCAAACTATTATTGACCAGTTTATTGTAGCTGCAGAAACCAAATGGCAGCGAATGAATGCAGTGGTAATGTTATTGCCTCATGGTTACGAGGGACAAGGCCCTGAACATAGTAGTGCAAGGATGGAGCGCTTTTTGGTGATGTGTGCAGGCCGTAACATAGTGGTTACTAATGTTACCACGGCCGCTAATTTTTTCCATGTGCTCCGCCGGCAACTGTACTGGCCATTTAGAAAGCCACTGGTAAATTTTTCTCCTAAAGCAAACCTGCGCCATCCCGGTAGCTATAGCAATAAAGCTGACTTTTGCAATGGGGGATTTAGAGAAGTAATAGACGATGTTTTTCCAGAAGAAGCAGGCGCAGTTACTAAGGTGTTGTTTTGTTCCGGAAAAATATATTTTGAATTGGCAGAACGGCAGCGTGCAGACAATAGAAAAGATGTTGCCGTTATCCGGCTCGAGCAAATTTATCCAATCCCTCAAACTCAGTTGGATGAAATGTATAAAAAATACAGTAAAGCGATATGGCACTGGGTACAGGAAGAGCCGGTTAATATGGGTGCCGCAAGTTTTTTAAGGATGAATTTAAAAAATATAAACTTCTATATCACAAGCCGTATAAAAAGCGCTGCCACTGCAACAGGGTTTGCTAAAGTACATGCCAAAGAACAGGCGGAGATAATTGATACAGCATTTAGTATTTAAGTGTTATTTAAAAAATAGTTGATAGAATCTTCTATTTTAAAGAACAGAAATAAATTGAACGAAGTTTGATGAGATTAATATTCATCAAACTTTTTTTATGCAATGACAGAAGATTATGTTTGACGATAGTTTTGCCATGGGGACATAAAAACTCGCCACCTGTGGATGTCATGGTAACGAAAGTACTATCTGGTGATCTTTGAAACACTGCCAACGTATTCTTCATTAAGCTGAAAATATTGTTTTACTTTCTATGGGTTGTACAAAATAATAAAGCCCACCATTTGGCGGGCTTTATTAGTAAATCCATTATTGTATTTTAATTACCCTTCACAATTGTTATGGTGGTTGTTTCGGCAGGTGTTTGTATGCGTAATATATAATTACCAGTTGACAAACCACTCATGTCAATTTGTTTTCTATTTATTCCCTTCAAACCATTTATTTGAATGTTTTTTATCACTTTACCATTGCCATCATTTAGTGTAAGGGTGAGTGGAGCATTGTCAACCAAGTCTATCGACACGTTGGCTTTGCTTCTAACCGGGTTGGGAAAAACAGTTGCCGAAAATGCTTTGTTATCCAGGCGTACCGATTTAATGTCGGTATAAACAAACTGCCCATCTTTATCTGTTTGTTTAATGCGATAATAAATAACGCTCGAATGTATTGCAGATAAGTTCTCATCAGTAGAAGTATAACTATTGGCTGATCTTCCATTATTTTTAGGAGCTATCGTGCTTACAATTTTAAAATCAATTCCGTTTAAACTTCTTTCCACTTCATAACGATCTGTCAGTGCAGTCTCACTTTCAACCTGCCAGCTTAATAAAGCACTGTTATCTTTTTTAATGGCTGTAAATCCGGTAAACTTTACCGGAAGCGTAATATTGTCCAAAAGAGCAGATGAAATGCCGTTACCATTAAAACCAGTTGCATCGTAACTATCGCTATTAACCAGGGTAACGCCTGGTGCAGGGAAGTAAAGTTGACTCAAACCATCTGAGTATACCGGGCCATTACAGTAAAAATACGACTGTGTATTTGAGCCGCCATTAATTAAACTAACTAATCCAGCTTTGCTGGTAAGAAGGGGAAAGCCGCGGAATTCTACTTCTATTACTTCATAGGGAATATTGGCCGTAGAAATAGGACGCACGGTGGTAACATTTAAAAAAATATTATAATTCCAATAACCACCCTCTAGGAACGGCGGATCTACTATCCACTGAGTCGCTGGTCCTGGAAATGTTGGGAGCGCTATAATATTGAGAACTGGAGCAACGGGTACTCCTGTAGCGTCAATAGCCACATTATAAGTTAAAGAAGTTATAGGGCCGTCCGTAGCGAGCTGATCCACATCGGACATCATCAATATTTTAAGGCGGTTTGGAGCCGTTCCGGTAGCTACGCTAGCCTTTATTATTTGTCCAAAACTTTGTACAGCCAGGAAACAGGAAATAGCTAAAGTGAAAAGTGTTTTCATATTTTTTGTATTAATTGGTTAGTAGTAAATGGATATTAGGTTAGTTAGGCAATGCCTGTATTTTTATGCCGGAAACATTATTAGTTAAAACAGTCAATATAATAAAATCTTTGTCATTTGCTGCGCCATTAAAGCGAACATTCCTGTTCATATTTAAATCCGCAACATCATACACATTCGGTATTACAAGGCCTACATTATTGCCCAAAGTATTTAAAATAATATAATCTTTGTCATTTGCTGCGCCGTTAAATCTTACATTCGAATTAAAGTTGGCATTTCCGCCCCACATCATATTTTTTCCGTTGGAAGCAATTGCGTATGCCGTTGCAGGCCCATATATTTGAGCATCTGTTGCGGTTGTTAAATCCAATGTAGCCGCGGTAGTGATATTATCAGTAACAGCAATTAGATTGGTCGATGGATCTGCGCTAATACCTAAGTGATTGCGATGACGCACTGCTATAGTGTAATTGCCATCAGCAATATTATTAAACGTAACCGGGCTTTTACCATCCACGTCAACAATGGTTCCATTTCTTGTAATCAGGGCACTTCTCGTTTGCAAAATTGTATTACCTGGTGATGGCTGGTTGTTTCTTAATTCTACAAAAACCCAGTCAACTATGTTACTATCCGTTGAAGGTTGATTTAGAAAAACAAAAGCTCTTGCTGTTTCTGTAACAGGGTTAGCCACTTGAGTGAAAGTCGCATTGTACGGAGCTGTTCTGTATGGATCTGACAAAGGTATAAGATTGGTTGGTTGCCTTAAATTATCGGCCATTACGCCAGTGGTAGTATTGTAAGCTGCCTGCAAGAACATTTTTGTTTTAGACAAAATAAATTTGTCCATTCCGTAAACATTCCCAGAAGCTGTTACAATGGGTGCAGTAACAGTGTTAAGCGTCGCATCATGCGCTTCGCCAACTGCACTCCAGTATGAGCCATTAAAATAGTAGCCTCTCAAATTTGTTTTACTGCCTCTTACATCTGCATTTGTGTATTGCCCCTTTACAGTTATAGTACCTGTTACACCTGTTCTGGTTACCGGCCAGTTTACCAATAGATAATCGGAAATCATTGACGGCCTGTTTAAATCTGGAGCAGCAAGGGCCCGAACACCAACAAGGGCACTACTATAAGTTCCAACGGAGGTAATAAATGCCGGTAAATAAGAAGCGCCGCTGCCAATGGGCATTTCATAGTTGGAAAGATCTACATCGGTACTCTTAAATACTTGCCCCCT
>JBGSIG010000572.1:0-2373 GCA_041742655.1 Ferruginibacter sp.
AGAAATTTAAACCAGCCTTTCATGGTACCGTAGTATATTGATGATTTTTAGTAGGTAAAAATACTGATATTTCATAAACATTTTTGGTTAAAAAAGATTTTGGCTTTAATGTGCTTTCTGTGGATGAATCTTTTTCATGTGGGTTACATTGCCCGCAAAAGCATGGTTATTGCTCATTGTATTTTAAATACCGACTGAAGCTATATATAGTGAGAGGCGTATTTATTATATTTGCCGCCCATGGCACAAAAAAAATTACAGCGTTTTGCAGATATCAAGACTTTTGCCAATGTTTTTGAATACCCGCAAGATATGCAGGGACAATGGAATACTTTTTTTAAAAACACGCATCCTGTTACGCTGGAATTGGCCTGCGGCCGAGGTGAATATACAGTAGGGTTGTCAAAATTGTTTCCGAATAAAAACACTATAGGGGTTGATATTAAAGGTAACCGCTTATACATTGGGGCAAAAAAATGTATAGACCAAAAGCTAGCCAACGCGGCTTTTTTACGCACGCAAATCTCTATGCTGCCGCAATATTTTTCCATGGGCGAAATAAGCGAAATATGGATCACATTTCCTGATCCGCATTTGCGAACTTCAAAAGCGAAAAAACGCCTGACACATCCCCAATTTTTGCGTGTGTACCAACAGGTTTTAACCGCTAATGGAGCCCTGCATTTAAAAACAGATTCTCCAAAATTGTACCAGTTCACCAAAAGGGTAATTGAATTGTACAAATTAATTCTTGTTGAAGATTGCGCTGATGTGTACGCAGGCAATCCATCAGAAGAGCTACAAATAAAAACCCATTACGAGGCGTTGGACATTGCACAAAGTAAAAAAATTTATTACCTTAAGTTTATGTTGCCATCCATTATTACTGACCTGGATGAGCAACTACAGAATGAACTGAAAATTTCGGAAATTAACTAAGTACTTTTTATGAATGAGCTCATAGAAGGAGAAGATTTTTACTATAACGGGGAAGGCAATTTTGTGCTGACTGCGAAATATCATTTGCAAAGAGGCCACTGCTGCGGCTACGGTTGCAGGCATTGCCCTTTTAATTACAAGAACGTGCCTGAGCCAAAGCAAAGCGAACTACAAAAAACTAAATTGATGAATAGCAAAGATGATGCTCCAGAAATTCGTATCTTTTAAATTATGAAAAAAAAGGCTTCCAAAAAAAATAGCCCAAAAACCGAAACTCCAAAAAGTACTGTAAAAGAATACAGTTTTTTTGCAGATGTGTACGACGTGGTAAGGCAAATTCCTAAAGGCAGGGCAACATCATATGGCGCAATAGCCACTTACCTTGGCACAAAGTTATCGGCCCGTATGGTAGGTTGGGCCATGAATGCAGCACATACAGCTAAGCCAAAAATACCCGCTCACAGGGTGGTTAACAGAAACGGAATGCTTACAGGCAGGTTTCATTTTGCCACCCAGACATTGATGGAAGAGCTGCTAAACAAAGAGAAAATACTGGTAGAAAACGAAACTATTGTGGATTTTAAGAAAATATTCTGGGATCCGTCGAAGGAACTCACTTTATAAAATGCGGCAGGCTGTGCTGCAAATGTTATTTTCGTGTTACAAAATTGCATTTAATACATATCGTAATGAATGAAAAAACTGTTATGGGAAAAATAAGTTTTATCAACCACGATAAAAACTATGCAACTATAGAGTATGAAGTTAACGGAAAGAAAAAAACCATAAGCGGCAACATAAGCGAAAAAGAACAGCTAAAATTAAAGACAGAAAAAATCATAAAAAAAGTACACCAGTTTCATGTGGGCGACGAGGTAAGTTTTATAATTACTTTATCTGCAAGGGGTGATAAAATGATAGCTGACTGCCTTCAGTTTCATTTCAACAACGCTTTGGATAACCTTATCAACAAATCGCTAATTGAAAATCGCTTTGTTGGCTATCTAAAAAAAGTAGATGAGGATTATTTTGTAAAAGAAACCGGCAGTTATATTTTCTTTCCGCTTATTTTATCGCCGTGGGAAAAAAAGCCCCGTGAAGATAATTTAAATGAACCCATATTTTTTAAACTGGAAAATACTGGCAAAACAGGTAAAGCAACTGCTTCACTTTTTAAAAGCGAATACATTCCGGAATATATGTACGCCTTGCAATGTTTTAAAAAGAAAACGGTATTGGATGCAATGGTGTACAAAGTAACGCCACACGGTATTTTTGTAAATGTAGTGGTTGAAAAAATACAGGCTAAAATTGCTATAGACAAAGCAGCGTCGGTTACCGCACAAGTTGGCGACGTTCTAAAAGTGATAATTACCTATTTGGGAACTTCTAAAATTATTGTTGAAAGGGTTTGATGAGGTTTTAATACAATTT
>JBGSIG010000573.1:0-4050 GCA_041742655.1 Ferruginibacter sp.
GCCAGCGCTGCAATGGTAATGCCTGTTGCATACCAAACATTTTTTAATAACCACACCGCAACAACATACAACACCATGGCCGCAACCACCTGCATAAAATCGCCTCTTGAAAACGAAAACAATATGATGAAGGCAAAGCAACAAACAATGGCCGGGCCAAGATCGCCCAGTGCAAGGAACAACAAAATGGTGCAGACAATGGCGGCCACCGCAAATACAAAATAAGATAACCGCTTATTAAAGGAGGGATACTCTGAAATAAATTTTTCATTTTTTGCAAAGAACCCTGCCAAAAAAATGATCACCATATATTTCACTATCTCACTCGGCTGAAACCCAAACAAATTTACTTTAACACCACTACCTTCCGGCCCGGTACCAAACAAAATGGTGAGTAACAATAAACCCATTGCACCGAGCGCCCATGGCCAACCGTTAGCAGCGCTACCGTTATTCTTAAAAACAACTAAGCGAAAGAAACCTGAGTCGGGTGTAAACTTTTTAAGGTTTACGAACTGCAGCAACAGTATAACCACCATGCCAATACAGAAATAAATAAAAGTACTTTTTGCAAGAAAGCGATCTCTCAACGGATCCTGTAAACTAAACAGGGTGATCAAAGAAAGTCCTGTCAATATCATAATAACGGGCAGCATCAATTGGTCTGTTTTAGGAAAACGAAAGGTAAAGATCAAATGCAGCAGCAGGAAGGAACAAAAAAATGTAATGATGATGACCCTAAACCAACTCGTTACTTCTTCCGGCGTTCTTACAATAAATGCTTTTTCTTTTTTAAAAGTGCTGAACTCTTTGGAAGAGAAAAGCCTGAGTGTATGCGTTAGTTGAGTAAAGCGAAAATTGGCATCATCCTGTAATTGCTCAACACCCTGCGAACGCCCAAACTCGTAACCCGGTTGCAGCGGCAATATTTCGTACGATTTATTTTCAGGCAATCCCGAAAAAATAAATTTACCCGACACATCAGTGCGGGCATAGGCAGTAAAAGAAATCAACTGCACATGGTCAGCCGAATCGGGGATATATACTTTTCTGACACCACTGTTAAACTGGATGATATTTTTATCTTCTACCTGGCGGCCAGTAACAGCAGCACTATCCTGCGGCACCAATAGTTTTAGACGCACCAATACACCGGAGGCCGGTTCACCCCCGTGGTTTTTGATTGCACCGGAAATATCGTATTTGCCCATGCCTACAGTTGTTTGAGAAGTAACCGCCAAAGGCTGTGCTTTTTCTTTTTCAAACGTAATGGAATCATCCTGGTTAAAGCCCAGTAAATTTCTTGATAGCACTACCCTTTTCTTAAATGCCTTGCCGCCTTTCAAAAAAGCTTCATCGGCATTCACAAAATATTTTTTCTTATTTAATGCGCCGATATTATCAATGGCCGAGCCATCATTTTTTATTTGCCCCAAAGAGTTACTGATGAAAGAAACATCTTTTGGGTCTTCAAAATACAAACCCTTTTTCAGCAGGCCATCCATGCCTGCACCGGGCCTGCCCGCATTCAGGTTTATCATCGTTCCATCTTGCACCCTCGTATTTATGTCACTAAAATCACGTTGTAATACAGAAAATAATTTCCAAAAAAGCAGGCCCATCATTACACCTATTAACAGCAGGCAAATGCGTTCGAGCTTTCTGTTGGTAAACCATTCAACTAAGTTGGCCATTGGGTTTTTAATATTTTAATTGCTGATAAATATTGAATCTTTAAACCTTCCGGATATTATTGTATCCGCAAATGAAACCGCATACTGTACCGGCACACGGCAATTGATAAAAAGTACATTCTTTAATACCAGGTTGTTTTTTTGTACCATCATGCCCACATCAAAATTTTTAAGCACCAAACTGTCCAGCACAATTTTTTTGGCACCCGGCGCAATAATAAAAGCAGCGCCCTTATACAAACTATCCGCCATTAATGTGGCGCCATTTCCTTTTAAATAAAAACTATCGTTGCTGATCAAAATAGGTTCCTTCATTTGCAGTAAATTTTCAGTACCCTGCAAGGCAATTGTTTTAATGTTATCATTGATTTGCGAAATCAGACGAGCCAGTTCTTCATTTTTCTTTGCCGCCACTGGTAATACATATTTGGGCGACTGCTGCTTGTTTTTTTGAAACGCCAACACAAAAGCAACTCCGATCAAACCAATAAAAAACAGTCCCCACAATGCCATGCGGCTGCGGTCCTTTTTCTTTAACGGTGCAATCTCCTTAACCTGCGCTGCATCGGTTGCAACCGCAGTCGCTAACACCGCTTCTTTTTTTCTTTCAACAATAACCGGTACGGGCTTTGGTTTGGGTGCTTTATTATTTTCAACCAGCACCGCGGTGATATTATCATTGCCACCAGCTTCATTGGCGGCATCAATCAATGCCTGTGTTTTTGCGGCAATGCTTTTTGTAGCGGTTAATATCGATGTGATGGTAGCCGAGCTGATCATATCGGTAAGGCCATCACTGCACAACAACAGCATATCTCCGGAAAGAAAAGGCGATTCGCCCGTTTCGATAAAATCATCCGCCTCGGTAATATCTTCTTCAAAACCCAATGCTTTGTTTATTTCGTTGCGCCTCGGGTGGCGCATGGCTTCTTCCTCCGACAGGCGGCCACTCTCTTCCAAAAAACCCACGGCCGAATGATCGCTGGATATTTTTATCAGTGAATTATCCCTGAACAAATAGATCCTCGTATCGCCCACATGTGCGTACCAGCATTTGTTATTTTTTATATCAATCACCGCACAGGTCAATACACAGGCCATGCGTTCATTATTATCGCCGGGCTTTTTCTGCTGATTTATTTTTGTATTGGCAGCAACTATCGCCTGCTGCAGATTGTCAATAACATTGTCGCTAAATTTTTCCAACTGCTTCATAATTACAGAGCGGGCAATGCCTGCGGCAATGGCGCCGCCCTGGTAGCCGCCTACGCCATCTATTACACAGGCCGCCACAAACTGACGGTTGATAACTTCCCTCACAAAAAAAGTATCCTCGTTTTTGTCGCGGCGTTTACCCTTATCTGTTATGCCATAAAAATACTCAGCCATTGTGTTTGTGCGTTTGCCTGATGTCTAAAAAATGGGCAACCAGTAATACCACACTGATCACCAATAAACCAATTGCCAATAGTTTGTCCATTATTATATTTTAAACAGGTTGATAGATACAATACCATTTAATACTATCCTGGAATTCATCGGAAGCTCCGTCCACACGGGTGCATGCTGATCGCTTTGCGGCACTTCATTTTCATTCACAATTGTTTTTTCACCAAAAGAAGCAAGCAGGAATTTGTCCGCAGTTCTATCATATCGAATAGAAAGATGGGGGGTTGATACCCATTCTGAAGGAATACGGAAAACGCCTGCCTGCCCTGGTTTTTCATCTATGCCAGATACCAGGGTGTCCTGGTTTTTAATGAGCCACTCCAGCTTTTTACCGGCATATTGTTTCTCTGGGAGTGTAGTTTCCAGTCGGGCAAAATATTTTGGCATTTTTGAATCGTTTGTATCACCCAAAGCAAGGCCCTCGTTCCATGGTATTTCGTAATACCCATCACTGTAAAAAGTAAAATCTTTTAAAATTTCGTCCGCAATGTCGAAGGTTTGTGCAATGCCCGTTTGGCGTGGAATAAAAGTAACCCGCAGGTTCTCTTCTTTCTGCAGCATATTATTATTATTGCCCGGCAAAAGCTTGCCAATATAACTCTTGTCGCCTTTTTCATAATCGGGGTGAGATACAAAACGGAACACCCATTTGTTGGCAGAAGCCGTTACTTTTTTTCCCTTTTGCCGGTGCTCTTGTAAAATATCGTAAAAAGCTTTTACCGATTCTTTTATGATCAGTGAAAAGATGCCCCTGTTGTTATCCATGAACTTATTATAATCGGGCGGGCTGAAACAAATAATGTATTCATGATAAAAGATGATCCTGCCTGCGAAAGAAAGTTCTGTAACAGAATCCCTGAATTTTTGAATGATGTATTTGTATACCTGGTCGGGGGTAATGGCGGTA
>JBGSIG010000574.1:0-1597 GCA_041742655.1 Ferruginibacter sp.
AACAAGGGATTTCTCGCTTTTAGTATCTGAGGCATTATTTTTATCGTGGATGGTGGGCACTTTCTATTTGTTGATTTTAAAATACACTTTAGAAGCTGTCTACAAATGAAATTTCCGACTACCATATTGCGGTTGGTGGGGACACCAACCACGGCGGATCGCCTAGCCGGTATCCTCACCGGCCACTTTCGGCAGCTTCTTAGAAAAAAATTTCATTATTTTATTCATGACTTACCACTTCCACCCATTTCCCATTTACCCCTGCCGTGATACTGTTATCATACATCGCCTCAGCGAAAGTACCCGGTAAAAAGAAACGGCCTAAATAGGATGCGTTTAATTGTACATAAAAGGTGAGTGTTTCATTTTGATTGATGTCGAAATAAGTGTACACCCTGTCATCCCGAACGTCCTGGTAATTGGAATACGAAGATTTAAACGCACCTTCTCCACCGAGCATACGGGCATTTAAAATCTCCCAGCCACTTGCAAATATCTGCGATAAAGCCAGGTGCATATAAGTGCCGCGTTTGCCCGTATTTTTAATAACCACTTTAGCCACAAAATCGGTTCCCTGTGTTAATTTACTAATGTCAATTGCGTTACTATCCTGTGTAAGATAACTAACTGACATGGTCAGCATCGCAGGGTTGTTAATTACTTTTAAACTATCGCCGCTTAGGGGTTGTCCTTTTATTATCAGCCTTGCATATAAAGTGTTGCTGCCGTTGTTAATGACCGCAATACCGGCACTGCCATTTTTAAACAACACGGGCAATTGCCGGATGTAAGAAGTGGAATTAATGTCCGTTGGTTTTGCACCTACTGAAGCTTTCGCAATGATCTTTGCTCCCGATGGATTTTTACCACAATACTTTGCAATGGCTATTAATGCATAGGCCGTTGTTTGTGTGCTGTACCATTCATTCTTTGAAAGGCTTCCGGCAATGATGGGCAACATTTGTGCTGCCTGTTCGCGTCTACCCAATAGTGTTAGTGTTTCAAAAACCATGGCTTCGTCCCGAAGATTGGACCCAAACGTAATCCCGGGATTTGTCCTTGCACTAAACGCGGTGGGTAAGCCGCTGATAAGCGCCAGCGCAGTTGATTCCTGTCCGGCAAATTTGTAAGCTGCGGCCAATCTCCATTTGGCTTCCGGTGATAAATATTTGAATTCTTTCAACCGGTTCATTGCGCCAAGTTCGGGCGCTTTGGCCAGAGCAAGTGTGTATAAACGATAAGACTGAACAAGGTCTGCGCCGTAAAAATTAGTACTGTTAACAACCCAACTATTGGCTTTACCCCGCTGGTAATTTTTCCACAACTGCAACATATTGTCACTTACAAAAAAGCCACTTGCCTGGGCCTCCGTTAAAAAGTGGCCTGCATAATTGCTACCCCATTCATCACTTTCATTGCCTCCGGGCCAGTAACTAAATCCTCCATCGGGGCGTTGAAAATTCTGCATCCTGGCAATGCCTGCTTTTACATTTTTATCTACCTGTGCCTTTTGGTAATCATTTAAATCTATCAACTGGTTTAATACCAATTGAGGAAAAACAGCAGACGTAGTTTGTTCTATACAGCCATGCGGATA
>JBGSIG010000575.1:0-7586 GCA_041742655.1 Ferruginibacter sp.
GGTTTATCGTTGGCTTACGATATTGTAAAAGCACATGGTGGTGAAATAAAAGTGGAAACAAAAGAAGGAGAAGGAACTGAGTTTATTATTCAACTACCCGTTACAAAATATTTTAAATAAATGTAGCATGAAGATTTTACCTGCCATTTTACTTTTTATTTTTTGCTGCTTTGGCAAAGTATTGTCGCAAGGAAACCCCAACTCCGTACAACTTAAAAACATTACGCCTGGAGGAATTCTGTTAGATAAAGGCTGGAAATATATGCCCGGCGATAATCCTGAATGGGCAAAGCCAAGTTTTGATGATGGCAGGTGGCAACCTATTAATCCCACGTTGGACGTACATACATCGTTACCACAAATTTCAACATCCCGGATTGGCTGGTTTCGTTTACGCTTTTCTATTGATAGCAGTGTATTACAACGTGAGTTGTCTTTCGTAATTCAACAATCAGGCGCTTCTGAAATTTATTTGAACGGAATTAAAATTAAAAGCTACGGCACCTTAAGCGAAAAACCAGAAAAAGTAAAGGCAGATGATCCTATCTGGAAACCTCTTTCAATAAGCTTTAATGAAACAGCAGAGCAGGTGATAGCAGTTAGGTATGCACTGCAGCCCAATATCTATTACACAAAAATTTTTGAAACAGAAAACCCTGCGCTTACTATAAAAATTATGGATTCGGATAAAGCGGTTGATTACTTTCATAACAATGCCGCAAAAATTGTTGGTTTTTCATCCGTACTTTTTGGAATTTGTCTTATGATAATTATCCTTCACCTGTCATTTTACATTCTTTATCCAAGTCAAAAGGCCAACTTGTATTTTGCACTATTCGCAGTCGTGTATGCCGCCGGAAATATACTTCAATTGATATTCTGGCTATACCCACATGGAGTAGCCAATAAATTCTACCTGGGAAATCTAACTTTTGTATTGTTCATTATTGGGTACATATTCCTGCAAATATCGGCCTATCTTTTCCTTGAAAGAAAAAGAGATTTTTTCTTTTATTTTTTAATAGTTTATTCTGGCGTTGCTATTATTTTAAACGCATGGCCATATGGTTTTGGGTGGCAGATTGGAGGCCAATTGCTTGCATCCCAAAATGAAACGCTTGAACAACAGGTTCAGGATCGTACAGCAGCATTGAACCAATCACTAGAACATTTAAAGGCCACGCAAAACCAACTTGTGCAATCCGAAAAAATGGCTTCGCTTGGTGAGCTAACGGCTGGCATCGCTCATGAAATACAAAACCCGTTAAACTTTGTAAATAATTTTAGTGAAGTAAGCAATGAGTTAATAGATGAGATGAAGGCAGAACTGGCGGTCGACAACAAACAAGAAGCAATAATAATAGCTAATGATGTAAAACAGAACCTGGAGAAAATTCTTCATCACGGAAAACGCGCCGATGCAATTGTAAAAGGAATGTTGCAACATAGCCAAAGCAGCACCGGAAAAAAGGAACTTACAAACATAAATGCGCTGACTAATGAATACCTGCGTCTCTCCTATCACGGTTTTCGGGCAAAAGACAAAGCCTTCAACGCAACAATACAAACAGACTTTAACAACAGCACAGGCAACATCAATATCATTCCACAGGATATTGGAAGAGTAATCTTGAATATAATTACGAATGCTTTTTATGCAGTAAATGAAAAGCAGAAACAACATCCCCTAAATTTTGAGCCTACTATTTCAGTAAGTACTAAAAAGGACGGAGATAAAGTTTTGATTTCAGTAAAAGATAATGGCAACGGAATTCAACAAAAAGTGTTAGATAAAATCTTTCAACCGTTCTTTACAACCAAACCCACCGGGCAGGGAACTGGCCTTGGATTGTCATTGGCGTATGATATTATTAAAGCACATGGCGGTGAAATAAAAGTGGAAACAAAAGAAGGTAAAGGAACTGAGTTTATTATTCGGTTGCCCATCGTCTGAATCACTGATTAAAAGGACTAAAGGATTACACTGATCAAGTAAAACTAGATTTGTATTTAAAAAAATCTGTGAAATCTATCAATCTTATTAATCCGAGATTTAGAAAAATAGGATATTGTGAAAGTTCCTGGAAGTAAAATAAATATAAAGACAACCGATAATAAATACTCAAATCTTAGAATTGCATTACCCTCTTTAAAAAAGCTAATACTTCAAAAATTCTTCGCACGATCAATAACTCTTCTTCGAAAACACAATGAATTCCTGAAATGGAAGATTTATTTCTAATAATAAAACCAGATGCAATTTTTTTTACATATCTTAACCCACAAACAATTAATATTTAATACCCTTGTATTATTTTGACCTGCTCAGGCATTAATAATACTTCAATTTAATTTGTATGAAAATAAATCCGGCACTATTTAAATATTTTCATTTTTCAAAGCCGGTAAATATATTTACCCGATTTCTGCTGGTTAGCTATTGCATAGTGCTTATTAGCTGCCCCGGCCAAGCCCAAACAAAATATCTTTCGGGCAATTACTGGATTGAAAACTATGGCAAAAAAGAGGGGCTGCCGGAAGATGTTGTCATTGATGTTATCCAGGACAGGAAAGGTTACATGTGGATCGCCACTCCCTACAACATGGTTCGTTTTGATGGTTACCAGTTTAAAGTTTATTCTTCACATAAACAATTTCCGGATTTATACATTCATTTTGCTGCCGGGATGGTGCAAGATGCTGAAGGTATTATTTGGATGCCGACTATTGAAAAAGGATTATTCAGTTTTGATCCTGCTACCGGAAAATTTAGCCGCTTTTTTGCTGAAGCTACCATCAACCCGTTAAGTAATAACAAAGTGACTGCTATCATACCAGATGATGATGACAACTTATGGGTGGGCACCGCTGACGGCTTAAATCTGCTGACAAAGAACAGCGGCAGAATTGAAATCAAACAATTTAATACTCCAAATCCTGCAAGGCTGTTAAAGGCCCTTGACAAAATTTTATTGCAAAGCAAGGCGCTTGCCGGTTTTGAAAAGGTTGGCAACGAAGAAAAAAAAATCAGTGCAATAGAAATAAAAGAACCAACAAAATTGTTTGTGGCCTGCATGGGAGAAATAAGTGACGGAATGGCTGACTATGGGTGGATAGAAGACGATAAAGGAACCAGGGTATGGACAATGGATGATGCGAAATGTGTCGCAGCGGGTGGCGCAACAAAAAACCGGCTGCAATTAGATGTAGTTACACTTACTCCAGGAAAATATAAAGTTTTTTATCAGACAGATGATAGCCATTCATGGAACAAGTGGAATGAAGATGCGCCGAAGAGGCCTGATTTGTGGGGAATACAATTATTCAAATTAGAGCCAATATTGACTGACTCAATAGAAATACTACTGAAAAGTATTTTAGAAAATCAGTCATTACATGGTTCAATTATAACTGCACTCTTAAAAAAATCAAAAAATTCTTTGTGGGCAACAACCAATGCAGGCCTGGAAAAATTAAATATTGAGGCAGTAGCAAAAAATAAAATGACCAGTGAAAAAATTGCCTTGTCACCCAATTTTTATCCGACTTATTATTTACTGGTACTGGATAGCAGCCGCCTGATATTGGAAGGGTACATTTACAATCCACAAAATAAAAAAACAACTATAGGAAGCCTTATTTATGATCATGCAAAGGATACATTTCAATTAAATGATGAAGGCTTTTTAACATACACCTCCCCTACTGCAAAAGGATTCGTAAGAGACAAGCATAAAAATTATTGGATGGGCTCATTTATTAATCCGGGCGATGGCTTATATATTTCTGATGAAGGCGGGGACGTTCCCACATTTAAAAAGCTGGATATAAGGCTCCCGGAATTAAGAAAAGCCGGAAAGCCTTACGATCAGATATGGTCAACTTATGAAGATCGATCCGGGTATATTTGGGTCTGCACCCGCGGCAATGGCTTATTCAAAATCAAAACCCGCAAAGTTCCTGTGCGATATACGACCATCGCTATACCAGGTAACGACACCACAAAACTTATTTTCAATCAAATTAAAGAAGACGCATCCGGCAACATTTGGTTAAATACCAAAGACAAGGGAATATTTGAATACAATAGAAAAACAAAACAATCAACTTATTTTCCACAAAAAAATAAAACCCAACCAAATTCATTTATTTATAGTGCAAATGAAAGTGCTTCAATTATATCTGAAAATAATCAAAATGCAAAGTACAATTCAGACAATGCTGCATTTAAGCCTTTGCCCATAAAAATTCCTGACACGCTTAAATTATTAACCATTGATGACAATGGTAATTATTGGGCGGTGGCTAAAAACCGGTCTGCGCAAGATTTTTTTATTTTTGACGGGAACAAATTTCAACCTGTACATTTTGATTCAAGTGTTTCCAAACTCGGATTTTCCCGCAATGTTCATATTGGTAGAAATGGCAATGTATGGATAAGCCCTGCTTTTGAAGGAGTGCAGCTTTATAAGCTGGATAACCAAACTAAGAAACTACATTTTGTAAAAAGATATCTACCGGAAGGTGTTGATGTGTTTGATATTTATGAAGATGAAAATGGATTGGTTTGGGGTGGCACTTACGATAATGGGCTGATAAGAATGGACCCGAAAACAAATAGCTTTAAATCTTTCACCCGTGACGAAGGTGCCCCTTCAAATTTCGTTAGAAAAATTGTTCCACTCAATAATAAAATCTGGATCATTACTGATTTGGGTACTGCCTTCTTTAATAAAGAAACCCAAACCTTCAGTACCAACAAAGAACTGGATGATTATATTGAGCAAAATACAGGGCCGGAGTCTTTTCGTTCTTTTAGCGATAATGGCTATAGTGACCTTGCTATAAAAACACAATCAGGCGAAATTGCATTTATTGCCCGGGATGGATTTTGCATTTTTAATCCCGACGATATACCCTTAGACTCTGTAAAACCAATTGTACAAATTTCACAGTTAATGGTGGGGGGGCAACCAATTGAATTTGAAAAAGCCGGCGATAATAATATCCTGCGTTTAAAATACAATCAAAATAACCTGGAGATAGAGTACGTTGGCCTTCAATATGATCAACCCGCCAAAAATAAATATAGCTACCTGCTAAAAGGCGCTAATAAAGACTGGGTTTTGGCCGGAACAGAGAGAATTGCCCGTTACTCAAATCTCCCGCCAGGAGATTATGAATTTTACCTTATGGCTGCTAATGCAGATGGGATATGGAGCAACTCAAAAAAAATGTTTGCTTTTACCATACTACCTCCCTGGTGGAAAACATGGTGGGCATATAGCCTTTATGCATTATTAATTATAGCCGCAATTTGGTCATTTATTGCCTTTCGTTCCCGATGGCTAAAAAAAGAAAACATCTTGCTTGAGGCAAAAGTAGAAGACCGGACATTGCAGTTAAACCAATCATACGAAAATCTAAAAGCTACCCAAAGCCAATTGATCCAATCAGAAAAAATGGCTTCGCTTGGGGAGCTCACTGCCGGCATTGCCCATGAAATACAGAACCCGTTGAACTTTGTAAATAATTTTAGCGAAGTGAATAAAGAATTGATTGCAGAGATGAGAGAAGAAATTGCAAAAGGAAATTATGAGGAAGTAAATGCTTTGGCAAAGGATGTTGAAGCCAATGAAGAAAAAATAAACCACCACGGCAAGCGTGCAGATGCCATTGTAAAAGGTATGCTGCAACACAGCCGCACCAGCAATAGTATAAAAGAGTCTACTGATATCAATGCATTGGCTGATGAATATTTTAGGCTCGCCTATCATGGCCTGAGGGCAAAAGACAAATCGTTTAATGCTACATTAAAAACTGATTTCGATGAAAGCATTGGAAAAATAAATATAATCGCACAGGATATTGGAAGGGTCATTCTTAATTTAATTACCAATGCATTTTATGCGGTGGATGAAAAAAAGAAGCATCAATCCGGCGCACAAACTGACTACGAGCCAACAGTTGCAGTAAAGACAAAAAAAATGGGCGATAAGATTTTAATTTCAGTGAAGGATAACGGCAACGGTATTTCACAAAAAGTTTTAGATAAAATCTTTCAACCTTTCTTTACCACCAAACCTACCGGAAAGGGAACAGGCCTTGGGTTATCATTGGCTTATGATATTGCAAAGGCACATGGTGGCGAAATAAGAGTTGAGACGAAGGAAGGAGACGGAACTGAGTTTATTATTCAATTGCCCATTGTCTGAATCACTGATTAAAGGGATTAAAGGATTACACTGACCGATTAAAGCAAGATTTGTATTTAAAAAAATCTGTGAAATCTATCAATCCAAAAAATCCGTGATTCAGACAAAATATGATATTTAAACCATAGCTGATTCAACGTGAAATATCTGTATTTCCACGGTCACATCAATCAATAAAAAAATCACCGTTTCGTCCATATCCCGGCATTATTGCAAAAACTAAGGAAGTAGCTGATGCTGAATTCATTATTTTATTATCTTTAAAGTAATTGGCTTAAAACCACTCACTACATGATCAGACAAAAGCTTCCTTGCTGCGGGTTAATTACTTCAACTTTTATACTTATTATTTTTTTATCCTGTAACAGTACGGGTGAAGTTCCCTTTCCGGAAAATGAGTTGGGGTATTCGCAGCCTTTGACAGTACCCCTGAAGTTTAGCGAAGAAAAAAAATTACATTGGGATACTGCTAAAAAGGGTACCATTTCTCCCGTGGTAAAAAAATTAGATATCGAGGCGCTTCCCTCCAAACCTTATGACACTTCGGGTTTCAAACCATTTGCCAGTTTGCCGGTAGAGGTTCGTTTTGATTATAACAGCCTTCCGGAAGCTCCGTTTAATTTTGCTGATTTGCCATCGAAGCCACTACAATTTAAAACGTCGGTTTTAAATTTATCGGCCGGTATAAAAATGCAGCCCGCCACTCTTCAAAGTGGAAAACCACTTTCAATTGCTGATTTTGGGAAGTTGCCGGGCGGCAATTCAGATTTTGTAAGTTGCCTTTTAAAAGACAAGAACGGAATTATGTGGATGAGCAGCTTTGAAAAAGTATACCGGTACGACGGGGTCCATATTCAAACAATAAGTATACCTGGCGGCCCTAACGCACTGCCAGTGGGCATGGTGGCGGATAATGCCGGCAGGATATGGTTTATACATGTTGGCGGTATTGGTGTGATAGACCCCCATGCCGGCACCATCGGTTATTCTGCTAAAATTACAGCTCCCACTAATAATATTTGTAAAATGACACTGGGTGAAAACGGGTTAATTTGGGTTGCGAATACAAGGGACAAGGCAGTAAGTATTATTGATCCTGAAACAGGCACATTTAAGAACCTCGACATAAAAACCGGCTTGTCAGATAGCACGGCATTTGGCATGCTGGAAGATGATAACAAAAATATGTGGGTTTCCACTACAAATGGTGGTGTGGATATTGTTAACCTTACAAACGGTAAAATAAAGTATCTTAAAAAAGTGAATGGCCTTGTAAGCGATACCGTAACTGCTATGGCAATGGATAAGAACGGACTGATGTGGATAGCTGAACAATCGGGGAAATTGCATGCCGTTGATATAAAACAGGGT
>JBGSIG010000576.1:0-5087 GCA_041742655.1 Ferruginibacter sp.
TTGGATACAAGTTAAAGCAAGGTAAAGGAATGACCATTCATACAGATTATTATTTTGGCTTTGTAGACGTAAACAAAACGATGACGGGAAGTCAGAAAAATTCTGCGTTTTACATTAATTTGTCAATCCCTATAGGCAGAAAGAAGGCGGCGGAAGCAGCAGCGGCAAAAGCAAAGAAAGCCGGAGCTTCGGCAGAGACAAAACCTGTTGAATAAAAAAAGAAAAAAGTATTTATGAAAAATCGATTGCTACCGCAATCGATTTTTTTTTCTGCAATGACCTTGCCATTTAACCGAAATAAATTTGACCGATCGTTCCTCTTCCCAGCAACTTTTTTAGTGTATATTTTGAATCAGAAATTGGACTGCTGATTTCACTGTAGGAATTTCTTCTCTTGCGAATTTGTTACGTCACTGTATAATCTACCCGAAAATATTTATGTGTAACGAGGCTCCTGAAATCAACAATGTTTCGCCAGGGGATTGCGTAAATTTTTTTCTGCCAAAGTTTTTTCTTGTATTTTATTGATTGCTTCCTTACAATTTGCAACATGCGCTCAACAGCCTTGTCCTTTTAGTATTGAGGAATAAATTCAATAACCCGGAGTGGGCTCTTCCATCGGTATAGCAACTAACTTTGGACAGTTTTAATTTATAAAATGCATTCCCGGAACTTTACAATAACAGAAGAACCCGTTTCAATTGAAACGGGTTCTTCTGTGTAATTTATTTAATAAGATTATCTTAATCCAGTAAAAGATTATTGACCTAATTTAAATACTAAACCTCCACCTAAGCTAAACTGGTAAAGAGCAGTGTATGTGGTGGCATATACGGGACCCCAGTACCCCCAAAAATAAGAGCCGCCTGTTGCAGCAGCACCAGATAATAAATCTGCCTGCAGTTTTATTCCTACTTTTTTACCTACCCAAATATTGGTTCCCGCTTTAAGTTCCCAGGCAAAAACCGTTCTGCTGCCACCGCCAGTAGTTCCGTTATTTTTTGAATTGATATTTAAAACACCCAAGCCAAATCCTGCAAAGGGTTCTATCATATCGTTGTTTAATGTAAAATATTTTGTTCCATTAACCATATAGTAATTTATTCCTAAATCTGCGGTTTCTGATTTTGGTCCAGCAGGCACACCAGCGGAACCAGTACTATAATACGTAAAAGGAGCCTTTGAGTCCTGGTGCAAGTATTTAACTTCAACAGCTGAACCCTGGCCGTTAGGAATCATAAACTCCAAACCTGCACCGTATTGAAAACCGCCGTTAATAGTTCCATTAAAATAAGCAGTAGCACCGCCATTGTAATCGATACCGTCATTAAATGTATAAGATCCGTATGCATTTAACCTGATTTTTTGTGCTGTTGCTATGCTGGCGATACCGGCAATTAGACACAAGCTTAAAATGATTTTTTTCATAATTGTACTTTTTTGATTTGTTTTAAAATGTGTGTTTTTTTTGAAGATTGATTATAAAGAGTATTTTAATTTTTTCTAATTCTCGTTAATACTTGATGTTATTTTTTAGATAAACCTGCTTGCTAAATTTTAAAATTGCGCAAATATAGCACTTAAAAGTTAAATCCAAAACGTACAACCGGTCCCGACGTATTCATATCAAACAAAAAGTAATTGTTTCCGGTGCCTTTTTCATAATCGAGGCTAATTATTCTATACCCTCCCGTTAACTGAAATAATTTTGAAAAGCGATATCCAGCATAAGCCTGAACTTGCCATATCGAATTTTTTGATGCTCCAAAACCACCTCCAATGTCGCCACGCAACTGGTATAAGAATTTTTCTCCTTCTTTGCTTTTAATACGTGCAACCAATAATACGTCGCCCCATGTTTTTGATAATCCATTAGACCTGTCGGTAACGCCGCCGCCAATATTATTTACTTTTACGTTTACGTCCATTTTCACAGAGTTCAACATCAGCGCCGGTCCCATCTCAAGCCATGGTGTTAGCCGTAATAGCCCCGCCACTTCCCAGCCAAGTTGTTTTGCTGAAATATCGCCACTATTTATAACGATGCCGGATTTTACATTTTGTCCAAGACTCATATAAAGCAAGTCGGAATTAATTGCCCAGTCACCTTTGCGGGCTTCCAAAAAAAGCATTGCCCCAAACTTAAGATTACTGAAAATTTGATTTGAATTTACATTTACATCTACTGGTGGTAATAAACCTACACCAGTGGTACCATTCATAGCTGGAAACATCAGGTAAGGTTCAATAAGATAACTCCATTTATTATTGCTGTTCGTTGAATCCTGGGCTTCGACAACGGTACAGATAAATAACATTATAAAAGCAAGGGAGAAAAGCTTTTTCATAATTTATTTTTTATAGTTGGGTTGTAAGGGTAGGATACTTTTTATTTAAAAATTAAATTCCACCTAAACTGAAATTCGGTGAAAAGTTATTTTAAGATTTTTAAGTTTGAACTAAGTATGCAGCAGGTTAAGGTTAATTGTAAATAATTTAACAAGTTAATTTTAATAAAGGCAACAGTAAATACTGTTGCCTTTATTAATTTGTTAATCTATGGTTTAGTTACTTTGTTTAGGCTTAACAACTCCTGGAGGAAAGCTGTACATTATTTTAGCAATAGCAGCAGATATTACCTGGTCAGGATTTTCTGACGGTTTATCAATTTCTTTATTGCCGGTACCTGTCCAAACAACTTCATTTGTTTTGGCATCAACAATATCAATAATAACCGACCCTGTAGTTGTATTAACAACTTGTGTTGTGGTAGTACTCATGCCCATACCCATGCCACCGAATCCGTACGGACGATAGAATCCGCCGTAGCCATACGCACCGTAACCACCCATACCAGTTGTATTGGACTGCAGTGATTTTTGATCGCTTAAGACAGATGTAACGTTTACTAATAAATCGGCGCCACTACCTACTTCAGTAAACCCATCGGCCACCATCTGTGCTTTAACTGCAGCTATGATGCGGTTTCTGTTTAACTCGCTAACATTTGACTTTCCTGGCTCCTGGTACATTCCAAAAGTTTTGTAGTTAGACATGACAGCAGAATGGTTGTAATCTGTAGTTACTGTTAAAGCAGGTGCGCAGGATGCAAAGATTAAAACTGCTGCACAAAATAAGCAGGTGTTCAAAATTGATTTCATGTTGAATTAGTTTAAGTGTTGAAAATGTTTTACATTTTCCACAAGACTTTTATAAGGATTTTAAACAATCTAAAGCGCAAATCTACTTACTAATTAAATAAGTGGAAAGTTTTATTTAAGAAATCTTTATATTGGTAACATTCTGTAAATAAGCGATGTATTTAACGATCAATTAATATTTCGATTCGTAGTGAATAAAAAATTTCCTGTTTTAAATTGAAGGTAAGTTATTGAAGTGCTCTATAAAAATAAAAGGCAGTCTAAAAAGACCGCCTTTAGTTAATATCAGCAAAATCTATCTTCTAAAAGAAGTGAATTGTTTGCTTATTTTTTTAAGTACATCACTTCTTTTACCAACTTTACCGTTCTTTCAACGTTGGGTAAATAAAGTGCAACAAGGTTAGGAGCATAATGCATTGGCGCATCAACAGACGTTATCCTGCGGATGGGTGCATCCAGGTAATCGAAACCTTCTTTTTGTATACGGTAAGTAATTTCAGACGATACCGAGGCGAAAGGCCACTGTTCTTCTACTATAACCAATCTGTTTGTCTTTTTTACACTTTCTAAAATAGTAAACCAATCCATCGGCTTTATGGTTGCAAGGTCTATCACCTCTGCTTCAATGCCTTCTTTTGCCAGCTCCTCTGCGGCGGCCAGCGCCACCTTCATCATTTTATTAAAAGATACTATTGTTACATCTTTACCTTCTCTTTTTATAAATGCTTTACCGATTGGTAATAAATATTCTTCTTCAGGCACATCGCCCTTTTCCCCATACATTACCTCACTTTCCATAAAAATAACAGGATCATCATCACGGATAGCACTTTTTAATAAGCCTTTCGCATCATACGGATTGCTGACAGAAATAACTTTTAAACCAGGAATATTTGCATACATCGATTCAAATGCGGTTGAATGTTGCGCACCTAACTGACCGGCGCTGCCATTTGGCCCCCGAAAAACGATCGGACAACCAACCTGGCCCCCACTCATTGCCAGCATTTTAGAAGCGGTATTTAAAATTTGATCTAAAGGTAAAACTGCAAAATTCCAGGTCATGTATTCAACAATCGGCCTTAGTCCGTTTTGGGCAGCACCTACTGCAATACCCGTAAAACCCAATTCAGCTATAGGTGTGTCGATGATTCTTTTCTCACCAAATTCATCCAGCATACCCTGGCTTACTTTATACGCACCATTATATTCGGCTACTTCTTCCCCCATTAAAAATACTCTTTCATCACGTCTCATTTCTTCCTGCATGGCTTCTCTAAGGGCCTCTCTAAATGCAATTTGTCGCATGTATTTTATTTATTTATTTTATTAAAAATACTTATTTGAGTGGCAAATTTATCTTATAGTAGCCATATCAACAAATACTGTTCCTTAAAATCATAGGCATCTATTGCTACCGGCCTTTGCTGCTCATCATTTATTGGTAACCGTTATCATTTTGCAGATGCCAGGCATTGAAGCCATTCATTGCATCATTTTTACCATTTCTTTCTCTGTGAAAGAATCGTAGTGTTAACTCAAATAGATTGCTCCTGTTTTCCGTTGCAATCCTTATTTCTAACAAAAACATTCCAAACTTGCAGATTAAAGAATAATACAATTAAACTGGAAGCAGATCTAATTTTTATGGCCCCATTATCATAATAGCAGCGGGCATCATTACTGCGTATAGGCTTGCACGTTGCCCACTTGAAAAAAAATAAAAAATAATTTACAAACGGATGTTTATACAATAAAATCAGCTACCTTGATGTCTGTTAGACTATTACCCGTTACCTTGTTATTCCCGCTTTAACATCTTAGAAGAACATTTACAACGCTGCCTTTTGTTTTAAACAAAAGGCAGCGTTGTAAAAATACGTTGGCGAAAAAATAATACAGATGTCACATGTTTTGAATCACCAT
>JBGSIG010000577.1:0-21037 GCA_041742655.1 Ferruginibacter sp.
AGAATCTTTATGTAAAAATAAAAATAGAAAATAATCACTGGGTTTCAAAGTGGAGCCCTGAATAAAAAAACAGACCCGGTAGAGTGGAGTCTAACCGGGCCTAAAATTTAGAAAGGCAAGTCATCACCTTTAAAATCAATCAAAATTAACATGAAAAAAATTATTAAGCATGTACTTATTTTGTTATTTTTTTCCTTACCGCTATTACAGGTTCAAGCCCAGTTTATGTTAACAGGACAACTACGCACCCGTACAGAAGTGCGTAATGGATTTGGTAACCTTGTTGTAAAGGGTTCTAAATCGGCTGTTTTTACTTCCCAACGTACGAGGCTAATTTTTGGTTATAAGTGGGACAGGTTAACCTTTGGTGCCAGCATACAGGATGTAAGGGTTTGGGGCCAGGATGCATCAAGCATTTCCAATGGCGATGGTAACCGGCTTATGCTGCATGAAGGCTGGGCCGACATCGTTTTATTTAATAAAGCCGACACTTCCATTAAAACAAAAGGTCTTGATTTTATGAGTTTAAAAATTGGCCGACAGGAATTGATTTATGACGATCAAAGATTGATAGGAAATCTTGACTGGTTGCAGCAGGCCCGGCGTTTTGATATGGCATTATTAAAAACAGTGCATAAAGGATGGCAGATTGATTTGGGCTATGCCTTCAACCAAAATACGGATGCATTTGGAGTGACAGGTACTTCTTATGTACCGGCAAATGTAGCGCCTTATGTTACAAATTCCCTGGGTGTACTGGTTGTTACTCCAGCAGGTATTTTGCCAATGGCACCTGCGGGTAATGCTGCTAACAAAAGTACTAAACTAGGGACGCCGGTATGGGTAAATCCTCCCAGCACAAATGCAGCCAACCAGGATTATAAATCTTTTACCAGTTTATATGTCAGCAAAAAATTTAATCAAACAAAATTATCGGCACTATTCTTCAATGACAATTTTGGAAAATATAAAATAGACTCAGTAGGTAGCGTAGAAACAGGTTTTGTATATGGAAAAAGATTTTCCACATCGGGCGTATTGGATTCATTTGATTACTCAGGCACAAATAGCCGCTATACATATGGTTTAATGGTGAATCAATTTATAGGCGACGGCGGCGGCTTCGGTAAAATAGCTATACAGGCTGCATATTATGCTCAAACCGGTAAAAACCGGGATGGGGGAAAAATGAATGCCTATATGTACACCGTTTCTGCAACTTATATGAAAGGAAAAATCAGCATTACCCCAGGCTATGATGTACTGAGCGGCGACGATGCCAGTACCGCGACAGACGAAAAGTTTGATCCGTTGTATGGCACGCCACACAGGCATTGGGGGTACATGGATTATTTCTATGCAGGCACATCTTCACCGGCGGGCGGATTGAAAAATGCTTACCTCAATGTTAAATATGCATTGAGTGCATTTACGGCAGGCGTAAACTTTAGCTTGTTCTATCTCGATGAAAATATGAAAAAAGCAGACGGCAGTTATATTGATAAGTCGCTGGGAAACGAGCTTGACGTCGTGCTCAATTACAACATGAACAGGTTTACCAACATAGAAGCAGGTTATTCGATCATGAACGCCAGCAACAGTATGGCTATAGCAAAAGGACAGGCCGTTACAACCGGTGTGGCCAACAATTATAAAACAACCGGTAATTGGTTTTACCTGATGATACGGTTGTCACCGGATTTCTTTTATGTGAAACCCGCCGCCGCAAAAAAATAATTTTTGTAATAGGAGGCTATTACAACTGACAATATTCGATACTAAATTTTGTAATCAAAAAAATATTAAAAACATGAATCAGCCACTAAACAAATTAAATGTATTCAATTTTAAAGGCATTCAAATGCAAACCTTTCATATTACCTGGCTTACTTTTTTTGCCTGTTTTTTTGGATGGTTTGGTTTAGCCCCGCTAATGCCAACCATACGTGCCGATTTGGGTTTAACAAAAGCCGAGGTAGGTAACACAATTATTGCCGCCGTGTCTGCAACTATTTTTGCACGCTTGTTGATAGGTAAATTGTGTGATACCTGGGGGCCACGTAAAACATATACGGCTTTGCTCCTGATAGGCTCACTGCCTGTAATGCTGGTGGGGCTGGCACATAGCTATACTTCCTTTCTATTATTTCGTTTAGCCATTGGTGTTATAGGGGCTTCTTTTGTGATAACACAGTTTCATACATCAGTGATGTTTGCACCAAATGTAAAAGGTACAGCCAATGCCGTTGCAGGCGGCTGGGGTAATTTAGGTGGTGGTGTTACCAACATGCTGATGCCGGTAATATTTGCTACCATTGTGGGTTTTGGTTATACGAAGGCAGAAGCATGGCGGTATGCGATGATTGTTCCGGGAATAATGCTGCTTATTATGGCTTACGTGTACTATAAATATACAAAAGATACACCCCAGGGAAATTACGAAGACATCAACCGACTGAAAAAGGTAAGCAGCAAGACAGACTGGAGCATACTAGCCGACTGGCGGGTGTGGAGTTTGGCACTGGCTTACGCCGTTTGTTTTGGAATGGAAATTACTTTTGATGGTGTGGCTGCCTTACACTTTACTGATACATTTAAACTAAGCCAGAGCTCTGCCGGTTTTTGGGCAGGTACATTTGGCTTTATGAATATTTTTGCGAGAGCACTCGGTGGCATATACGCTGACAGAGTGGGTAAAAAGTATGGCCTGCGGGGCAAAGGTTTGCTGTTGGCTGCAATGTTGCTGTTAGAAGGAGTGGGTATCATCCTCTTCGCACATGCCGGCTCTTTACAAATGGCCATTATTTCGATGGTGACATTTGCTTTATTCCTCAAAATGGCAAACGGTGCTACCTATGCAATTACACCATTCGTAAATGAAAAAAATGTAGGTATGGTAAGTGGTATTGTAGGTGCAGGCGGTAATGTTGGAGGCATGGTATTTGGATTTTTATTTAAATCTACCACCATCTCTTACCTTGAAGCATTTCAGTATATTGGTTATGCCGTGATAGGGGTTTCATTGATTGTATTGGTTACCAAATTTGCACTAGTAAAAAAAGTAGCCACAAAAGCTGAAGTAGAAAAAGCAGGGCTACAGACAGTATAGCAAATGTCTGATGTTTGATTTTTTGATCTCTGATGTTTTGCAATTTGCCGATGTACGCTAATAACGAGGATTTTATATAAGTAATAAGAAACTATCGATAATTTGACCGATTCAAAAAATATAAAAGAGCTTTCCTTAATCCCTCCCTCTGGGGGTGGGGGCACTACCACCTGCTGCTACTGTGGTGTGGGCTGTGGCATTGTGGTGAGCAAAGACCCACAGGGACGCATATCCGTAGAAGGCGATAAGGACCACCCCGTAAATAAAGGGATGCTTTGCAGTAAAGGAATGAACCTCCATTATACTGTAATGGATAAAACCGACCGGTTGTTGTACCCTGAAATGCGTTATGGGCGCAATCAGCCAAGGCAAAGGGTTTCATGGGATACAGCCCTGGAAAGAACAGCGGCGGTATTTAAAACCATCATAGAAAAGTATGGCCCCGATTCAGTGGCGTTTTACGCATCCGGGCAATGTTTAACAGAAGAATATTATGTAGTAAATAAACTGGTGAAGGGATTTATCGGAACTAATAATATTGACACCAACAGCCGTCTATGCATGAGTAGTGCCGTGGCCGCATACAAGATGAGTTTGGGCGAAGACAGTGTCCCGGTAAGTTATGATGACCTGGAATTGGCGGATTGTATTTTTGTTGCCGGTGCAAACCCTGCCTGGTGCCATCCTATTTTATGGAGAAGGGTAGAAGCTGCGAGAGAAAAGAATCCTGATATAAAAATTATTGTAAGCGACCCACGCAAAACACAGACCTGCTCTTTAGCGAATGTGCATTTGCAGCTAAACCCTGGTACAGACGTGGTGCTGCACCATGCTATAGGACGATGCCTTATTGAATCAGGCAATATCGATGCTGATTTTATCATGAGTCATGCCGAAGGATTTGACCAGTATAAGGCAACCGTATTTGAACGAACAATGGAAGAGTACGCTGCTATCTGTGGCGTGCCGGAAAAAGATATCAGGCTGGCAGCAAAGTATATTGGTAATGCAAAAGCATTTATTACCATGTGGACGATGGGGCTAAATCAAAGTGTGATTGGTGTAAATAAAAATCTGTCGCTGATCAATTTAAATTTAATTACAGGTCAGATAGGAAAGCCAGGCGCAGGACCGTTTTCATTAACCGGGCAGCCTAACGCAATGGGCGGACGGGAAGTGGGAGGCTTGTCAAATTTATTGCCCGCTCATAGGGATTTAGCAAATCAGGAACACCGTAATGAAGTAGAAAAATTCTGGCAAATACCGTTGGGTACTGTTCAACCAAAACCCGGGTTAACGGCAACTGAAATGTTCGACGCATTGAACGAAGGAAAGCTAAAAGCCATCTGGATTTTATGCACCAATCCTTTAACAAGTTTACCGGATGTAAGAGTAGCGGAAGAGGGATTAAAGAAAGCCAAGTTTGTGGTGGTTCAGGATATAAGTAATAGGCCGGAAACATTGGCCTATGCAGATGTTGTATTACCTGCGGCTTCGTGGTTGGAAAAGGAGGGTACCATGACGAACGCTGAACGAAGGATCAGTTACTTAAATAAGATTGTAGATGCACCCGGCGAAGCATTGCCTGATGCAGAGATCATTTGCAGGTTTTCGAAAAAGATGGGCTTCAAAGGATTTGATTTTAAAAACTCCGCCGAAATATTTGCAGAGCATTGTGCATTAACAAAGGATACCAACATTGATATTAGCAGTTTGAATTATGACATGTTGCAAAAAAAAGGAAGTGTGCAATGGCCTTATACAGACCAGGTAAAAGGTACGCCTCGGTTATTTACAGATAAACAATTTTATACAACTTCTAAAAAAGCAATCATTCATTCTTTTTCAGATGTAAATGAAAGTGAACAGCCAACACCAGCACATCCGCTAATATTAACAACCGGGCGTTTAAGAGATCAGTGGCATACCATGAGTAAAACGGGTAAGGTGAATAAATTGAAGCAGCACATGCCTGAATCTTTCCTTGAAATTCATCCGGAAGATGCAGCACACAGAAATATTAGCGAAGGTAATCTGGTGGAGATTTTTAATCCAAGGGGTACGGTGAGGGTAAAGGCAAAGCTTTCAGTTGATATAAAAAGGGGCGTGGTTTTTTTGCCTATGCATTGGGGTAAAATTTTAAATAATGATTTAAACAGGGCCAATAACCTTACCAATAATTTAGTTGATCCCATTTCGAAAGAGCCGGATTTTAAATTCAGCATTGTGCAGGTAAAAGCGTATAAAAAGCCGCTGCAAAAAATAATTGTAATTGGTGCCGGTGCAGGTGCCTGTGGTTTTGTAAAAAGTTACCGGGCATTAAATACTGCCGATGATATAAAAGTATTTAGCAAAGAAAATTTTCCTTTTTATAACAGGGTTATGTTGCCTGACTATATCAGTGGTGCGCAACAGTGGCAGCAGTTGGTGAAGATGACCGACGAAGAAGAGAATAATTTTAATATTCGTTTATACCGTGGCGTTAGTGTTGAAACAATAGATAGAGAGAATAAAACTATAATGGATAGCAATGGTGTGCTGCACTACTACGATGTGTTGTTGATGGCAACAGGTAGCCGTGCTGCCATGCTGAAAGATGTGCCGGCGATGCAGGGCATATTTACCATGCGTAGCAGGGTGGATGCGGACAATTTTAAGAATCATGTAGATGCAGCCAATGGAAAAGTGCTGATAGCGGGTGGTGGATTATTAGGGATTGAACTGGCCGCTTCCTTGCGTGAAGTGGGCGTGGGCGTTACCATCGTGCAACGCATCAGCCGTTTAATGGACAGGCAGCTTGATCCGTTGGGTAGCCAGCTATTGCATGAAGAATTATTGCATAAGGATGTTGACATTTATTACAACGACGAGATAGAACGTTTTTATGGCAATGGAAAAGTGACAGGCGTACAATTGAAAAGTGGCTTGACAATTAAATGCCAGGCCATCGTAATTGCAGTAGGCACGGTGCCCAATATAGAACTGGCTAAAACTTGCGGCCTGCAAAGCAAAAGAGGCGTAGTGGTAAATGAATATTTACAGACCAGTGATCCCGCTATTTTTGCAGTGGGCGAAATTGCAGAGTTCAAAGGTTTTTTATATGGCATTACTGCCGCGGCAGAACAGCAGGCGGAAATTGTTGCCCGTTACCTGAGTGGTGATATTTCGAAATATTACGAAGGCTCATTGCTGATGAATATCTTAAAAATGCATGGCACTGATTTGGTATCGATGGGGCTGGCAGAATGCCCTGATGACGAAGGTTACGAAGAAGTGGTATTTATTGACAAAGCAAAACGCTACTACAAAAAATGCATCATTCATAACGACCGTTTGGTGGGGGCTATTTTAATTGGTGATAAAACAGAATTTTTAGAATACCGCGACCTTATTCAAAATAAGATGGAACTGAGTGAAAAGCGTTTGCAATTACTACGTTCCGGAAAAACGGCCGAGCCGGTAATTGGTAAAATGGTATGTAGTTGCGGAAACATCGGGGAAGGAAATATTCTAAAAAAAATAAACGAAGGTTGCACAGAGATAAAAAAATTATGCGAACTGAGCGGTGCAGGAATGGGCTGCGGCAGTTGCAGGCCTGAAGTGCAGTCGATACTGGATAAAGCAAGGATATTGGTTGGGTCGGAAGAAAAAATGGTGGAGGCTGTGTTAATTGAATTGGCTGTTTAAATGGTAATAGAATGTTGGAGTCCGCATTACAAAAAGCCGCTGTTGGTGTAATCATTTATGTACCTTGTAGTGTTGTGTAAATGGAATTACGAAGATGATGAAAACGGGGAAAGCAAAAAAAGCTACAACAATATTTTATTTTTGAGCCGACCAAAAAATAATAAAATGCCAGTGGAAAATAAAATCAAACGATCATCGGAAAAGCAAAGCTCGTTTGTAGTAGAACATTTTTTATTTGAAGATGATTTTGTAGAAGCAAATGTTCGTTGCATACCGATGATCGTACGATTTAAGATGGATGCCGCTGGTATTAAACTGCCTTTGGAGGTATGGTGTAAATTTTCGGTAATGGAAAGGACGAGGATGGCAGTTGCCCCCTGTAACACAAAAGAGGAAGTGGCGGCGTATCATAATGAATTAAATGAGCTGGTGATGAAGTACACGGGTAAAGTGGGAAAGCCATTAAAAGTTGGCGCAAAACCGTTATGGGCCAATTTACAACAAGTGCCGGAGGCGTTGCAAAAAAAAGCAGCTGAATTTGATTGGTTTATAAAATTAAACAATTGGAGCAAGTTGACAGATCTGCAACGATTTGCATTATTAAAATTATTTAGTCCGGGGCATGAAAATAAAAATTTTCCTAAGGCGATGAAGGAGTTTGGTTTAGATGAGTGACTATCTGACTAAAGGAATGGCGTGGGAAAGTATTCTTTAAGTTGATTTTTAAAAGAAGGATCATGAAAAATTCATTTACAATAAAAATTAATTTTACCGGCGGCATTATTTCTCCGGGCGATTTAATGAATATACTTTCTGCTGCTACTGCGGCTGGGGTAAAGCAGGTTAGTTTTGGATTGAGGCAGCAATTGTTTATGGAAGTTATGAATGAAGATTTTGACAAACTAGCTGACGGTTTAAAAAATAAATCCATTGCTTTTGAGGTAGAAACAGATATGTATCCAAATATTGTAAGCTCGTACCCGGCCGAGGAAATTTTTATTACAAATACCTGGTTAAGTGAAGGCGTGTACAAAGATATTTTTGATGGATTTGATTATACTCCAAAACTAAAAATTAATATCAGCGACAGTAAGCAAAGCTTTACGCCATTGCTGACGGGCAACATTAATTGGGTTGCCAGCGATAGTCTTCATTACTGGCATTTATTTATTCGTTTTCCTAAAACCAATTGCATATATGAGTGGCCGGATATTGTGTACACCAATGATATTGCCGCTATGACGCAGCACCTGGAAAAATCAATTTTAGCCGACAATAATTTTTTTGATAAGCCGGGTCCTGACGGCAAATTGCTGTACGATGCTGTAAAGCAGCAACAGGAATACAATGCAAAGAAAGCAGAAGGCAGCGTGGAATTGCCTCCATTTATGCTACCCTATTACGAGGGCTTTAACCGTAGTAACAACAGGTATTGGTTGGGCATCTACAGAAGGGACGAAAAATTTTCTGTGAAATTTTTACAGGAACTTTGTAAACTCTGTCTTACCACAAAAATAGGCCAGTTGTGTTCTACTCCATGGAAGTCGATCATCATAAAAGGTATTGAAGAAAAGGACCGTGGTTTGTGGGATGCCATATTAGGCAGGTACCAGGTGAATGTACGGCATGCGGCAAACGAATTGAATTTCCAGGTAGAAGATGATTGTAAAGAAGGCCTGGCTTTAAAAAATTATTTAATAAAACATTTGCAGCAAGATGATACCCGTACATTCGGAATTTGTATTGGTATCAAGACACGCCGGAAAAGCGAAGTGTTCAGCAGTATATTGGTGAAAAGAAAACCGCTGTTTACCATAGCCGGAGTCGGTTTTTTTCATCGCTACGATATTTTGTGTGCAAAAGAATTTAACCCCAACGAAAGAACGGGCTACGTTTTTAGCAGCAATAATTTTAGATGGCTGTTACCGGAACAATTGCGCCGGGCCATCATTAGTTATTATGCGTACAAAGAAAATGATGTGGTTGCACTTCATAAAAAGAAACCGAAAAAGGAAATGGCGATAAAAGAAAGTGTGGTTGAATCGGCACATCAATGTAAAAACTGCCTTACCATATACGATGAAATGTTGGGTGAACCGGACAAGGGAATTTTGCCTGCTACGGCGTTTGAAGATCTGCCTGCGGATTATTGTTGCCCGCTGTGTGACGCACCTAAATCCGATTTCGTAAAAATTGATAAATCTGCATTGATGTTTGTAGAAGCATAAATATCAGGCTCCATTAATATCCGCATGGGTATTAATGTTTTTAAAATATCTTTTCTCATCATCTGTAAGTTCAATATAGTTGACATTTAAATTATCCAGCATAAATTTCATGCTGTGTTTTGTTAGCAGGCCTTTGTGATAGACATCCAGGATAGATACCAATCCCTTCGCCAAATAAATGCCGCATAAGGGTTCGGGCTCGTCGTTGTTAGTGAAAATGAAGGCATCATAGGCGTCTGTTTCCAGGGATGCATTGTACAAACGGCTAAGCACTTTTACGTCCATTAAAGGCATGTCGCAGGCAAGCACAAAAATATTTTGAAGCGGGTATTCAAGATGGGCACTAAGTACTCCGGCAATCGGTCCGTGCAATTGTAGAGCAGGGTTATCTGTAATAAGCGAATTGTTAGAAAATGCTTCGGCATAACTGGCAAACTGCTGCTCATTTACCGATACACAAACAGGTATTTCAAATGCCGATAATTTACTAGCGGCGGCCTGGGCCCATGTGATACCTTCGGAGCTGATTAGTCCCTTATCGTTGCCCATCCTAACACTTTGTCCGCCACATAAAACAACGCCAACCATACAACTATTTTTAATGTTTATCCGAATGACCTAAATTTTTGTCAGGATTAACCACATCCCTCACCAATTGCTTTAGTTCTTTTATTTCCGGAAATCCGCCAAATGCTTTCCGTTCAAAAACTATATTCCCGTCGATGTAAATAATATATTGTCCGCCAATTTCGCTGGGTTGCAGCGTTACCGATTTAAGGTCGCCTTCAAAAGTTGTCAGCAATTCCTGCGCCATGTAAGCGGCTCTTAGCAACCAATGGCATTTAGGGCAATATTCTATAGTGATGGATGGTTTCATTTTGATAATTTGTTATCAAATGTACAATGAATAATACAATTAAATCCTTGCTTGCCGGATACAAAATGTTGCGAAGTATTGTATTAATATGAGAAATGATTTTTTTCGTGCCAACAAAATTTTTATACAATCCTCATTTTAGAGGAATAAAATTACCACCTTTGAAAAATGTACACCATTAGTCAATTATTTATTTATCCCGTAAAATCGCTCGGGGGTTTTGAAATAAACGCTGCACATCTAACTGACAGAGGTTTTCAATACGACAGAAGGTGGATGTTGGTTGATAGCAATAACCAGTTTCTTACTCAGAGGGAACATACGGAAATGGTTTTGTTGCAGACGGCTATTGAAGAAGACAACCTGGTTATTTATTATAAGCGAGATGTAACCGATAAAATTTCTGTTCCATTGAATCCTCCGCCTGCAATTACCACCAGGGTGAAAGTTTGGGACGATGAATGCGATGCACAATTTGTAAGTGATGCAGCGGATGAATGGTTTTCGGAAAAATTATCCATGCCGTGCAGACTGGTGTATATGCCTGAAGCAGAAAAGAGAAAAGTTGATGATCGTTATGCAAATAATAATTCGATTACCAGTTTTTCTGATGGTTACCCGTTGATGATGATTGGACAGGCATCGTTGGATGATTTGAATAGTCGTTTGGAAGAACCCGTACCGATGAATCGTTTCAGGCCTAATATTGTTTTCACCGGTGGGGATGCTTATGATGAAGATACCATGGAACATATTGTGGTGAATGGGATTGATTTGTATGGTGTAAAATTATGTGCCCGTTGTACAATTACTACCATCGATCAAACAAATGCACTTAAAGGAAAGGAGCCTTTAAAAACATTTGCTCAATACAGAAACATCAACAACAAAATATATTTCGGACAAAATACACTGTATAAAGAAACCGGAACCCTTCAAATAGGGGATGTTATTAGGGTAATCAAAACAAAGCCAGGCATTTTTGCAATATCCTGAACTTTATCTATCCAGCTGTGAAAAAAATATTTCCATTAGTCTACTAATTTAGTAGAGATTCATGTATATTTGCTCCCATGGAAGAATCTAATGCACAGGAGCAAAATGAACTTTTTCCTGTTTTTTTAAAGTTGAATCAATTGCGTGTACTCATAGTAGGTGGGGGCTATGTGGGTATGGAAAAGTTGCAAGCCATCATTTCTAATTCTCCTTCGGTAGCTATTAAATTAGTGGCAATACAAATTAGTGCTGAAATAAAAGAAATGGTTAAAAGCTATGATACAATTTGCCTTGTTGAAAAACCTTATGACATTGATGACTTTAATAATATCGATATTGCTATTGCTGCTATCAACGATCCTTTAATAAGCGGGCAGGTTGCTGCCGACGCAAAAAAGCGTGGGGTGTTAATAAATGTGGCCGATAAACCGGCCTTGTGCGATTTTTATCTTGGTTCCATTGTGCAAAAAGGGAATCTTAAAATTGCCATTAGTACCAATGGAAAATCGCCTACGATTGCTAAGCGCATTAAGGAAGTTTTAAATGAAGCATTGCCCGGCGAGATAGATGATTTATTAGATAATATGCAGCACATCCGCAACAAAATAGCGGGTGATTTTACAGAAAAAGTTAAACAACTCAATGAAATCACCAAAACACTTTCCCAAAATAAATAAGTATGCCAGATCATTCGCCGCAAGAGATAATTGAAAAAATTACCCATTCACATGACGTGGTAATAACTGAACAGGAGCTTACTTCTTCCAGGCGAAAAGTGATCAATAAATATATGATTGCAATTTCTGTTGTGGCACTGATTTTTTTAGCTACTTATCTTTTTTTATCAGCAGAACAACTTGGGGCACTGCAGGCGACATTGCATAAGGACAACTACTTATTTTACTGGATGCTTTTAGTAGGTTTTGGTGCAGAAATTGTAGCCGGATCAATGGGGATGGGATATGGTGTTATTTGTACAACTATTTTATTAATATTAAATGTATCGCCACCCGTAATCAGTGCCAGTATACATTCTGCAGAATCGTTCACCAGCGCTGCAGGCACAATCAGTCATTGGCAACTAGGAAACATTAATAAAAAATTAGCAAAGTCATTGGCTGTCCCCGCAGTTGTTGGGGCAATAATTGGAGCGCTATTATTATCTTACGTAGGAGAAAGGTATGCAAAAATGACCAAGCCTTTTATTGCGGTGTATACCATGTACCTGGGAATAAGAATTTTACAAAATGCTTTTCAAAAAAAAGAGCAAAATGCAAAAAAGAGAAAAGCAAATATTACCGGTTTAGGTTTAGTGGGTGGTTTTATTGATTCGTTTGGCGGTGGCGGATGGGGGCCTTTGGTAACCGGTACATTTATAAAGAACGGGCACACTCCAAGATATGTAATAGGTAGTTCTACATTTGCAAAATGTATTCTTACAGTAGCCAGTGCCGTCACTTTTATTTTTACCATCGGTATTCAACACTGGAATATTGTTGCTGGATTGTTAATTGGCGGAATTGTGACAGCTCCATTTTCGGCCATGCTCACTTCTAAACTTCCCACCAAAAAAATGTTTATTGCTGTGGGCATTGTTGTAATCTTTTGCAGCTTCATTACTTTGTACCGGTCAATTTTTTTATAGAAATGTTTACGATAAAAAAGGACAACAAAAAAGTTTTAAAATAAAAGTCTATAAAATTGGTAGACTAATAATAATCTCTTTATATTTGCGGATAATTATAACAACACATGACACAACCACTCATTTTAGCCTGTGCCTGCTTCCTTCAGCAGCGATGTTGTACCCTTATGTAATTTCCTCTATGCAATTTTTTTATCTAATTAGTCTACTAAATTAATAGACTATGTTGTATACCTTAATATCAAAAAACAAATCATGAAAAGAATTATTTTATCTCTTGCATTTCTATTACCGCTTTACCTGTTTGCACAATCAGATGAACCCACTGAATTGAAAGGGCAGATAATAAGCGAAAATAACACTGGTTTGCCCTTTGCCAGCATATCTTTAAAGGGCACTTCAAAAGGGGCTATCACAGATTCTACGGGTAATTTCACTTTGGTGGTAAATCAAAAACTTCCTGTTACTTTAACAATATCTTCTGCAGGTTTTGCCATTCATAAATTTATTGTTAACAGCAATAATGTAAGTAATATCATTATCAAGTTGCAGGCGCTGTATCAAACAGATACGGTGGTGATCACCTCCAGGCGCCGACGGGAAAAGTTGCAGGATGTTCCTATTCCTATCTCTGTAGTTACAGGTGCGTTGATTGACCAGGCCGGTGCGTTTAACACAAATCGTCTAAAAGAACTTGTTCCTTCCCTTCAGCTTTATTCTTCTAATCCACGCAATACTTCGCTCAACATTCGTGGCCAGGGGAGTACTTTTGGACTTACCAATGACGGTATTGATCCCGGTGTTGGTTTTTATGTAGATGGTGTTTATTATGCCCGTTCGGCTGCAACAACACTTGACTTTATAGATGTAGAAAGAATTGAAGTGCTACGCGGTCCCCAGGGAACTTTGTTTGGAAAAAACACTACCGCAGGTGCTCTTAGTATCACCACCAGAAAGCCCAGCTTTACCTCGGGTGGCGATCTTGAAGTTAGTTATGGTAACTATGGATTTATACAGGCCAAGTCTTCCATCACAGGAGCTTTGTCTAAAAAATTTGCAGGAAGATTGTCTTTCTCCGGAACGCAAAGAGATGGACTTCTTGAAAATGTAGCAACGCAAAAATCGACCAATAGCATTAGTAACTTAGGTGTACGCGGACAGCTGTTATTTAAACCATCAGACAAAGTAGAAATTTTACTGGCCGGTGATGCAACAAGCCAGCGCCCAGATGGCTACGCACAGGTGATAGCAGGTGTGGTGCCTACACTGCGTGCGCCTTACCGCCAGTTTAATCAAATTATTGCTGATCTTGACTATACACTTCCAAGCTCTAACCCTTTCGATCGGGTTATTGATCACAATACTCCATGGCAGTCTAACAATGATCTTGGTGGTGTATCACTTAATGTTGATGTAAAAGTTGGTAAAGGAACATTCACATCTACCAGTGCCTGGCGTTACTGGAAATGGTCTCCATCCAATGATCGTGATTTTACCGGTTTATCGGTGCTTAGAAAATCGCAGGCTAATTCAAAGCACCAGCAATGGTCGCAGGAATTTCGTTATGCCGGTAATATATCTTCACGCATAACCGGTGTAGTTGGCCTTTTTGCTATTTCGCAAAATCTTAAATCAGATCCGGTTCAAATTGAGGAGTCGGGTTCGGCGCAATGGCGGTTTTCACAAAATACAACAAGTTCAAAATGGCAAACACCGGGTTTGTTTGACGGGTATGGCATAAAAACAACGTCGGAACTTGTGCTCTTTAGTGCAGCAGCGTTTGGCCAGGCAGACTGGTCCATTACTGATCGTTTGCACCTACTGGTTGGCTTACGGTACAATTACGATAAGAAGACAGTGGATTATAGCAGGGTAACCTACGGTGGCCTTGAAACGAGTGACCCAGACTTAATGGCACTTAAGAAGGCTGTATATACTGACCAGGCTTTTAAGGCAGACATCGATGATGGCAACCTTACTGGATTGTTAACCGTGGCTTACAAATTTTCCAATGAAATCAATGCGTATGCTACCTATTCAAACAGTTATCAACCTGTGGGTATAAATCTTGGAGGGCTGCCTACTGCCAACGGAGTTGTATTGCTGGATCTTGCCACTATCAAACCTGAATATGTTCAGCATTTTGAAGCAGGCGTAAAGACTACACCGGGGAGGAATACAACCCTAAACTTTACGATCTACGATACAGAAATAAAAGACTACCAAACGCAGGTGCAAACTGCAGAAGTCGGTGTAAACCGGGGCTACCTTGCCAATGCTGAAAAAGTACGCATCCGTGGTTTTGAACTTGATGCAAACTCCAGGGTTAATGAACATTTTTCAATTTACGGAGGTATAGCCTTTACCGATGGTAAATATGTAAGTTTTGCAAATGCGCCTGTGCCACTGGAAGAAACCGGGGCTACAACTGCATTTAAGGATATTTCTGGCAGCAGGCTTCCAGGTATTTCCAACTGGACTGTTTCGATGGGAATTGAGTATACTACCCCTGCTGCATTCTTTGGCAGGAATGCAAAATTTTTCGTTGCATTTGATAACTACTATCGTTCCTATTTTTCTTCAAGTCCATCTCCTTCCAAATACCTCAATATTGATCCTTATTATTTGTTGAATGGCCGTGTTGGCTTTCGGGTTTCAAGTGGCTTAACTGCATTTTTATGGGCCCGTAATTTATTTAATGAACAATATTTTGAACAATTGTTACCTGCAGCAGGTGGTGCCGGCCATTATGCTGCAGTGCTTGGAGACCCAAGAACATTCGGAGCCACTTTTAGATATAGCTTCTAAGTTTTATGTTATAAGGGCTGGCGATAAATTGTAACAAATATTCGTCAGCCTTTTTTATTGAGTTGGTATTGTGGAGTTTTTCTGGTGGTAAAAACTATGTGAAATTTTGGCCTTGCATTTTCAAGTGACCAACACATGCATTTTGTAACCGCTGTTTTGAATAATTTATTGAAGAAACAAATTCATTTACATTGCGTAACAGGTAAAAATATTTTTCAGCAAATGCAGTTGACGGTGTAAGTAGTTGACCTACCTTAAGTTTATTGTATAAAAAGGAGTGCGCTATATTTGCACTTCTTTTTATATAATGCAATTGATGAAAAAAATATTTTTTTTCGGTTCTACATTTTTAATTATCAGCTTTTCGGTAAAAGCCCAAACCACGAAAGACATTTCAACCGTCAACCAATTTTGGTTAACTTATCTTGCTCAAATAAGGTTAAATGACAAGTGGGAACTGGCGATGGATTTAAACCTGCGTACCCGTGAGGAATTTATTGATGAATTTTCACTGAGCCTTATACGTATTGGAGGAATTTATTATTTAAGTCCAAACACCAAGGTGACGTTGGGATATGTTTGGGCTCATTTTTTTGAGCACCCTACAGATAAATATACATCCCTTAACGAGCATAGGCCTTTTCAACAAATTCAATGGTTTACAAAATACCGCAGAAATACCATGCGGCAAGGCATAAGGCTTGAAGAAAGATTTCGCAATACAACGCTTAAAGATAGCGCTCATTCAACAGTACACAGTTTTAATTACAGGCTTCGCTATGTACTGTTGTTTGAACTGCCGCTCAGCAAAAAAGAAAATATGGCAGGTGCTGTTACTTTAATTGTATCGGATGAAGTAATGTTCAATTTTGGAAGCGGGATTGTAAATAATTATTTTGAGCAAAATCGTATTTACGCAGGTGTAAAATTTCAAACGGGAAGGTTTACAAATTTACAGGTGGGGTATCTAAATATTTTTCAACCCTTGGCGGTAACCGGCCATTATCTAAAAACCAACGCCATACGCTTAACCTGCATACAAGACTTTGATTTAAGGAAAAAGAAATAGTTGAGGCTTACCTGGACAGTCCTATTAAAAAGAGCGCCTTTCACATAAAGCATGCTATTTAGTATTTGTAATTTTCTCAATTGCAGAAATATAAGCTACTCCAATAGGCAGTTCGGTTTGCTTTATCCAGATACTTTTTTTATCCATCTTTTGTATATGTTTCTTGGATACGATGTATGATCTGTGAACCCGTATAAAGGCCGATGCTGGTAACAGGGCTTCCGCTTCACTCATCGTTAGCCTTGAAGCAATTTTGCGGTCAGTTAAAACAAACTGCATATAGTTGCCTGCGCTTTCTACATATAAAATATTTTCTGGTTCCACCTTTACCATTTCATAACCACTCTTGATAAAAATAGCGGTTGAATCAGCTAAGGGCTCAGCAATTTTATTTCTTAGCAGAAATTGTTCATTTGCTTTATTGCAGGCTTTTAAAAACCGGGATAAGGAGAAGGGTTTTAATAAATAATCAATGGCATCCAGTTCGAAACTCTGCACGGCATGTTCACTATATGCCGTTGTAAAAATAACCATCGGCGGATTTGAAAGAGAGTTTAAAAAATCAATGCCGGAAATATCCGGCATTTTAATATCGAGGAAAATAAGATCAACTTTTTCTTTTTGTAAATAATCGATTGCTGTAAATGCATTGGTAAATGTTGCCGCCAATTCAATAAAAGATATTTTCGATGAAAGTGATTTTACTACTTCCAATGCAATGGGTTCATCATCTATCGCAATTGTTTTTAACATAGTAAATTATTTTGTCAAAAGTAAATTCTTCCTGCTGTGTTAAATTATTTCTTTTGTATTAATTTCTCCAGCTTATTCCTCGTATCGGGGAAATCTCTAAGGGCCAATGCTTTCGAATAATAATCAATTGCTTTTTGTTTATCACCCATGGCATCATACAAATCGCCCATTGAATCATACGCATTAAAGCTTCCGGGATAATTGTCAATATTCATTTTAAAAAAGTAAATAGCCCTGTCGTATTGTTTTGATCCCATTAACTGATAACCCAACACGTTAACAAATTGTTCCGGCACAGTAACTGTATAACCCATTTGTTTGCTGACCGTTTTATAATGTGCAGCAATGATTGTATCTGCTTTAAACTCAGTATTAAAAAACGATCTATAAGGAAAATCGAAATTATAAAAATCAAAAATAGAACGGATGCCATCGTATTCCGCAACCAACGGAACCGAACCGTGATCATATTCAGGATAGTATTTCCATTTAAATTTTAAACCATTTTTTTTATTGGCATCCAGTGAGTGACCCAATTCTAAAATAGAACGGATATGGAGGCTCATCAAATCAGTGTCTTGCTGCACTTTTAAAGTATCCATTCCTTTCGCCATGGTATGTGCTGCCGCAAGAAATAAAGAACGGGTTTCAAAGTTTTGTTTCTCCAAAACTTCTTTTGTTTGTTTTAATAACTTTTGATTATCCCAAAACATACTTGGGTCAATGGCTATGTAGGCATTAAATAAACTGCTATGGTTTATTAATATGTGCATTGCCATCAGGCCACCAAAAGAATGACCGATCAACAAGCGATATGGAGTAGTGGGGTATAAAGAATCAATGTGCGGAATAAGTTCTTTTTTAATGAACGAAATAAAATTTTCTCCGCCACCGGCGTGTGCTGCAGATGTGCTATCTAACATGGGGGAAGATCTTGCGTGCGAGGGGGTAAGATCACGGGTACGGTCAGTATTTGTTATACCTACAACTATCATTTGTGGAAAAGATATATTGCCACCACCAGCACCGGCAGCCTGTATTATACTGGCAACGGTAGCAAAATTATTTTCATCACCATCTAAAAGATATACCACCGGGAAATGCTGTTTTGCAAAAATATCATCCGGCGAAGTTGTATCCGGCATATGTATCCATATCTTCCGGTTTTCTTTTAAAATGGTTGAATAAACGCTGTCTCCTTTTCCTATTACAATAGTATTACTGGTTTGAGCAAATATGGATATATTTATTAAAATGGAGAGAGATAATATGATCAATTTCATTATAAAATTTTTAAGGTGGTTGTGAAATAGATTATTATAAGATTTATGGCTGAATGGAAAGTTGTACAAAAAACTCCCCGGCATCATCATTAACAGCTATCTGGAATTTACCGGGATAAATTAATTTTAACCGCTCCAATACATTCTTAAATCCAATACCAGATTTATCTTTTTCCGGATCGTTATCCTGCCGCTGATGCACACTGTTGCGAACTTCAAATAAAATATCTTTTTCAGTACAATGAAGGTTGATCTTTATCCATGACTTTTCTTTCAGGCTGATGCCATGCTTAAAAGCATTTTCAACAAGTGGTATTAACAGCATCGGTGCTATTTTATGATTACAGTTTTGCCCGTTGATATTGTCTTCAATACTAATTTCAGGACTGGATTGCGTTCGTAATTTTTGCAAGGTTATGTAATTGCTCAGGTAATCCACTTCTTTATGCATATCTATAAAATCAAGATTGTTTTCGTGCAGCATAAAGCGCATCATATCTCCCAGTTTCTGTATGCCTTCTGCAGTGTTTGATGCATTTTCCTGCAAGGCTGTACCGTACAACGTATTAAGGATATTAAACAAAAAATGTGGGTTTATTTGTGAACGCAGGAATTGCAGATCAGCTTTTGATTTTACCAACTGCGTTTCTACCACCCTTAGCTGCAATATTTTATCTTTATTGTATTGGAAATACAACCAGGTGAGTGGCGTTACAATGAATAGCTGTAATGCCCAGCTATACAAAAAGGCAACAGGGCCATGTTCGTTTATAATGATAATTAATGGAGCTGCATAAATAAAAGACGTTGACAATAGCCTGGTAATAATTTCTTTTCTAAAAAATGGGCCGTTGCCTTTCCTTGGAAACAGCGAGTATACATTACTGATGAACATAGCAACTAACCCGCTTGTAACCAAAATATAGTTTGCAAAAAACTTTCGTTCGTGTACAATGTTAAAAGACTGCAGGAAAATATGTATTGTTAAAATCACCAGAAACAATGTGGTAATTTTATTGCAAACAGAAATATAGTATGCACGCTGCTTTGTTGCCAATATTCGGTTAATAATTATTTCCCGCACAATAATATAGAGAGCGTATATAAAAACTACAGTTGCCGCTCCAAAAAATGTTCCGCCTACATTCAATTGAGACCTCGGATTATCCCTATTAAAAAAAATAGAAAAGCCGGGATAATTAAATTGCCATTGGTGCATGTAATAAGTTGTAATATTAAGCACGGTTCCAAATAAAAAAATGACAAGTACAACCTGTACAAAAGCCCATGCATATTCTTTAGCTATTTTTTGTGCAAGTCCCTGAAATGAAATTTTTGAAAATGATAACGAGATTTTTGACATACCCGCCTCTCTTTTTTGGGGAAACAATAAATGGGGAATTGTATAAAGACTGAACCATAAATACGCCAGGTAGGAAGAAAGCCCAACAATTATATGTGGAAAAAATACATTTTTGTAAAAGTTAAATGGAGTACGGGTTTCAATAAATGGATTTGCAAATTGATTTGTACCGTTGTGGTATAGATCAAATAAGTACCCTGCAAATGCTATTAATAAAGTTGCTGTAACCAGTGCCAGTTCGTGTTGTCGCCATCTTATTTTCATCGTCTTTTTATTTTTAACAAAAATATGGTAGCCACAAAAATCTTAATGGTATATGTGACGGAACTGGCAATAAATGTGATAGAAGTTGAGAAAAATAGATAATTTGTTTTGAATAACCTCCGACAGGGTAGGGAACTATCGTACTTATATATTTTCAGAAAGCAACACCATAAAATTTTTGCGGTCGATCATTTTAGCACCAAGGCTTTCCAAATGGGCGGTGTGCACCTGGCAATCTATCAATGCCACTTTTTCTTTTTGCAGTTGCCGTACATAGTTTATAAAAGCAAACTTACTGGCATTGCTCACCTTGCTAAACATACTTTCACCAAAAAATAAATTGCCTAATCTTATGCCATACAAACCGCCAACCAGTTCTCCGTTCATCCATGCTTCGGCGCTGTGCGCATAGCCCAATTGATGCAACTGCGTATAGGCTTGCTGTATAGCAGGTGTTATCCAGGTGGCTTCCTGTTCTTTTCGGGAAATGGTTTTACAATTTTGCAGCACAGATGTAAATGCACGGTTAACAGTAAAACGAAAACGCCCATTATTCAATACAGACTGCATGCTTTTGGTGACTCTTAATTTTTCAGGAAATAGTACAAAGCGGGGGTTCGGGCTCCACCATATAATCGGCTCATGTTCATTATACCAGGGGAAAATTCCACTGTGGTATGCCAGCAACAATCGTTCTATAGAGAGATCGCCACCAATGGCAAGTATGCCTTCTTCACTGGCCATTTCAACAGGAGGAAATATTAATTCATCATTCAATAAAATCATGCGCAAAGATAAAATTTGTGAAATGGCGCTTATGGTGTAGTAACTTCAATAGTTGCGCCAATACCTCGTTCAGTAATAGCGTCGCACATAGGTTTTAGCAAGTCGTAGGTATCTTCTTTAACACTGTACTTTCCTTTACTGTCAATAATGATTGCACATTGTTCAGCCT
>JBGSIG010000578.1:0-2655 GCA_041742655.1 Ferruginibacter sp.
CTAAACGATGGGGCTAAACTGGAACGTATACCAAGCCAATACTGTACACCAGAATTGAATGTAAAGTCGACTACTGCCTCCCTAAGCCCCAAGGCGCTGCAATCTATATCAGCTGTTTCAAGGAGTAGTATATCAGGCCAACCATTTGCATCAGACGAATAGATAACAACCTTACATAATGCGCTGGTAGCTGCCGTAGCTACAGCTACCCCAAGTCGGTCTATGGGCAAGGTTACCGAAGTGTAATAGGGAACTAACTCAATTCTGTTAGCGGCAGATGCAGCGTTTCCACTATTTGATGAGTGAGAACTGTTGTCGTAATATTGACCTGATATTATACCTCCGACATTTGGTGATGCAAAATTCGATATGGTGGCAATTCTATCATTTAATGTTGCAGCTCCACCCTTAACATCATTGTCATAAACTACAGGAGAATTATCACTTACCCTTAACAGGTTAGTTCCATCCGATTTTACATTTGAAACACCGCCCAATGCGCCACCATTGTTGTATTGAATTAACCCAGTTGCACCGCCGATTGTTGGCGCTGGCCCGGTATCTCCCGCATCTCCCTTTGCCCCTACGTCACCCGTATCGCCTTTCGGCCCAACATCACCCGCATCACCTTTTGCACCTGCTGGCCCAGGTACTGTCGAATCCGCTCCCGCATCACCTTTCGGCCCCTTCGCCCCCACTGCCAATTCAACTACTTTATTAACAACCCCAGGCACATCAACATCCCTGGTACCCGCACTTATTTCTAAGGTGGTGTTTGCCCTGTTGGTAAATTCTATTTCAAGTATTTTGCCCATAATTAAATCACTAAAAAACGGCCTGCCATTACAGGCTCTACCACAGCCGCCTTTGTCCTTTTAATAATATGTTGGTGTGTTCCTTTTGCAATTGTAAAATCAGCGCCTGGTATTAGCACATCCACGGTATTATCTGCAATTGATACATAATTACCGGTGTTAATGGTAAGCAGTGGTGCAGCTTCGTTGCCAGTTGCAAATATTTTCATCTCATACACCCAGCCGCTAATATCTTCTACCTCTCCGGTATCGGCATCTTTTTCCCTAAAAGAAAAAGCACAATCACAAAGCCGCCTAAATCCTGTAAAATGCACCTCCTGTGCTATGTCAACATAAACTACCATTTTCTATTTTTTTAATGTCTGATAAGTAGCCTCAAATGCTATTGATCTGCACAGCATCGGGTACAATATTTTTTTTACAACAACAACCAGCCATCTTTGATTTTTTGGGTATTGCTGCAATTCGTTTTTTAGGTTCCAAAAATTGAGGGCTGTGCCAGCAATTAAAAAAGCTGTTTCGCTGGTACTGGTTAGGTGCTGGCCGTCTGTAGTCCACACCAAAAAAGTTTTACTGCCAATGTATGCCGCCCTGGTATCGCCGTTATCAAAATCTTTATACTTCCGTTTCCAACTATCAGCCGCCCAAAAATCACCATTACCCCAACCGTGAAAAGTATTTGCATCGTGGTACCCGTTGCTGATGCCCGATGCAGCGTAAAGGCCATAGCTGAGCCATTCGTTTTTGTTTGGTATAAACCATTGCGGTATTGCTGAATGGTTGGATTGTTTTTTTGATGCGTGGCCGAAGTATGCATTAATGCCAACGCCTGCATAAAATTCTTTACAGTAATTGGCCGATACATAGATGGTGCCAAACATTACTTTTCTTTCAATTGCCAGGCCAGCAACCGGCTGTATTGTGCCAGGCATTTTAATGAGTTCGTTTGCCACCACCACATTTCTTTTATAGTAAGCAATACCAATGGAAGGCACAAAAGAAATATCATCATTTACCACCAATGTTTTACCCACACTAAAATCAAAGATCATCGGCTTTACTGCTGATATAAGTGGTAAGCTGTACCCGCCAGTAAAGCGAAATGTTTTTACATCAGCACCCACATGCATTGCAATACCAATTGTATTATAGCCAATGCTAACAATGCCCTGGCTAAAGCTGGCTGTTGAGCAAAATGATAATATGGTTACAAGCCATTTCATTTTGCTGTGCCACTTATTGTTAATCCAGTTTGCAATTTTTGTTTTAATCCGTTTATTGCTTCCCATAAAAGCGTTAAATCAATGGTGCCTGTATTGCTTCCATTTGCATTTTTTACATTGTTAATTACCGCCTGCCCTGGCAATACTTTTACAGTATCAACCAATACCGGCATGTCTTTTATAAGTTTTGTTGCCACACCGATAATGATGCTGGTATCAAGCTTTAAAATTTTTAATGTAGCAATCTCTTTTTGCATAGCCCGGATGTAAATACCTACGCTGTCAACAGGTACGGTTTGTGCAAATAAATTGCTACTACTAAAAAGGCAAAGTGTAATCAGTATTCTTTTCATAATTTTTAATTTTTCCATCTGTTACGCATTGGCGCACCGCTTACCGAAGGTGCAGAGCCGTTATCAATTAGCACTACTGCTGTGAAAGGTTGTAGTGTGTAGCTATTATCATAGTTGGTTAAAGTAAGCCCGGTAACTACTTGTTTTCTTAAGCCAGGAAAACTTATCACCATTGGTGAAGTTGTTTTGTTGTAATGAAAAATCATTGCGGCGTAATTCGGCAAGCCTAAATTAAGGCTATGCGAATCATGTCCACTATAGGCT
>JBGSIG010000579.1:0-2679 GCA_041742655.1 Ferruginibacter sp.
GCGCCATACGCCAAAAGGGCTGATACCAAACTGGCATTTTTTGTTTTGTGATTTTATTACCCGGCTAAGTATTGCAATAATCGAGTCAGTATTGCTGCGTCGCCAATCGTCTTTACTTAAACCGTCGCCGTATTTTCGGAACGAGGCATTGTCAGGAAATTCCTTCCCGGCAATTTTGTAAGGATAAAAGTAATCGTCAAAATGAATGCCGTCTACCGGGTACCTGTTCACCACATCATTAACAATGCCCGCTACATATTGCTGCACTTCTTTATTTCCAGGGTCAAAATATTTTTTATCTCCGTACGTTAAAAACCATTCTGGATGCAGCCGGGTAATGTGCGTAGCCGAAATGGAAGAAACTCCGATAGTATATACTGCCCTGTAAGGATTCATCCATGCATGAAACTCCAAACCACGCTTATGCGTTTCTGTTATCATAAAATCCAGGGGGTCGTAGAAAGGGGCAGGGGGCGTACCCTGCCTGCCGGTAAGCCATTCGCTCCATGGCTCAAACTGAGATGGATAAAACGCATCTGCAGCAGGCCTTACCTGCACTATTAGTGCATTCATGCCATTGCGTTGGTGCATATCAAGCAGTTTTATAAATTCTGCTTTCTGCGCTTCGCTGTTAAAGTTTCCTTTTGTTGGCCAGTCAATATTATCAACAGTGGCTACCCACACGCCCCTAAACTCTGGCTTTGCCTGTGCCCTTACATTTGTTATGAAAAGAAGAATGCATATATAACCACTAAAAAAATATTTTCGCATCATTATTATTAATTGGATTGCCGGATTTTATCTAATAATTTATTAAGGGTTTCTGCTTCGTTTTCTGTGAGGGCGTTTATGATGGTTTCCATTTTATCTTCCTGCAAATCTAATTTCTCTAACAATTTCATTCCTTTTGCAGTGATGGAAACATCTACCAGCCGTTTGTCTTTTTTACAGACTATCTTTTTAGCAAGTTCTTTAATAATCAAACGATCTACAATTCTGCTGGTGTCGCTCATTTTATCAAGCATGCGTTCCCTGATCTGCAGGGTAGATAATGGGGCCAGGCTACCGCGTAATATGCGCAGAATATTAAATTGCTGAAGTGTAAGATCACTTTCTTCAAGAAACTTTTTTATTTTTTCAGTCGTCCAATTGTAAGTGAATATTAAATTAATAATTGCTTTTTGATATTCACTTTTAAAACTGTCTTGTTTAATATCTTTTTCGATGCTCATATCAGTTATATTTCGGTGGTATCAATTGAAGTAAATTCGTTGATATATATTCTTATCAATATAATAAAATAACTAATAAGGAGAGGGCCAAATATCAGCCCCATAAACCCAAATAATTTTAAGCCCACTATCAGGCCCAGCACGGTTACTATCGGGTGCACATCACCCATTTTTTTCAGTAAGCCCAGCCTTGTAATATAATCGATATTGCCGGTGATGACTAAACTGTAGATAGCTAACCCTGTTGCAGTATAACTGTGCCCGGTACTATAAAGATAAATCACCAGCGGAACCCAAATAACCAATGTGCCCAATATAGGGAAAAATGCAAAAACGCCGGTCATAAAACCCCACATTCCCCAGTCCTTTACGCCAAATATCAGGTACCCAATTGCAGCAGTTACACCCTGTATAAAACTGATAAGTGGAATGCCAATAGCATTTGCCCTGATCATTAAGATGGTTTCATCGCCCAGTTTATCTACATTTTCGTGCTTTAGCGGAATCATGCTGTTTAAATATTTTTCAACCGCTGTTCCATTTAGCAATAGATAGTAATATAAAAAAAACATCATTAACATATTGAGCAATACAGTTGCTGTGCTATTGAGAAAAACCGGGATAAACGTGGACGCTTTTGCCATGACGCTTTGGGCGTTTTCAGTAGTAAACAACCTTATCCCTACAAAATCTTCTATATTTTGCGAAAGTACTTTTAAGCCTTGCAGCACTTCATGCTGATTTTTTATAATAGAGCCAATTCGCGGAGCGATCATTTTAATTGAAAAAAAAACCGGGATGGCTATGATGATGAGTGACGCCAGAATAAATAATACGGCAACTAAATATTGGTTCCATTTTTTTTGTTGGGTTAATACCCTAAAGCCTTTACGGGTAAGAATGTAGAGTGTTAATCCGCCAAGCATACCTGGTAAAAAAATATTCAGTTGCGCCCCAAACAAAATGGTGAGCACAATAATTAAACTCAGTAAAATTACCTGGCGTAAACGATTGTTGAATGTATTATTTGGCATTTTTTATAATTAGCACCTGCTATCCTTTTACAATGAAAGGGTTGACTATACAGGCTATGGACGCATTTTATTTTCATCATTCCCGCAATATAATTAGTCTTTCCAAACAGAAACGCCTTCGCTGCAGTTGGCACAAATGTCAATGTTTTTGCGGCTCTTCATTAACTGGCCCCTGAACTGTTTGTAATTATCATTGTTCCACACTTCTTTAAAAGATTGTGTTTTTAAATTTCCTAGCTGATGCGTTGCATCTTTGTCAAAGCAACAAGGCACCACCAATCCATCCCATGTTATTACATTGGCGTGCTGCATTTTCCAACACCGGTTGGCTAATTTATTTTTTGGTGTATAGCTGCCATCTGCATTTTTTTTATAGCGGCTAAATTTATCGGTCTCCGGGATAAGTTTATTAG
>JBGSIG010000580.1:0-3458 GCA_041742655.1 Ferruginibacter sp.
TTGTGTTGCAGTTCCTGAATGAGTCCGCCATACTTTGTATTGCCGCATTCCTTTTGTCACTTGTATTGATGAATAGCTTGTTACCACTGTTCAACAGCCTGGCCGGCAAGCACATTATTTTTACTGAAATAGCAGATGCCACACTGTTGGGTTATTTCATTATGCTGCTTGCTGCAATTATTCTCCTTGCAGGTTTATATCCTGCTTACATATTGTCCAATTTCAAACCTTCAGAGGTATTGTATAACAAGCAAAAACTATCCGGTCGAAATATTTTTGGCCGTAGCCTTGTTGTGATTCAATTTTCACTTTCTGTTTTCCTGCTCATCGCAACCATTGTTTATTATAGTCAGATGGGTTACATACGCACAAAAGACCTTGGTTATAATCCCAATCAAATAATCAGGACAGCAGTTTATGGCAACGTCGATTACAAGGCTGTGACCGGTGTTTTAAAAAATGAATTGGCTAAAGAACCCTCCATAAAAACAGTTTCGTTTGGTGATGATGGTTACATCGAAAATAGCTACGCTAACGAACGCAGTTTTAAATCGCAGTTTAAGAATATTGATGAAAATTTTCTACCTACAATGGAAATACCATTAAGGTCTGGTCGTAATTTATCGTTTCCTGCAGATACAAAAGATGGCGCTATTGTAAATGAGGCTTTTGTAAAATCATCTGGGATGCATGATCCGCTTGGAAAAAGAATTAGCATTGGCCGCGGAGATGATAGCACTTTTAAAGTGATTAGAGGGGTAGTGAAAGATTTTCATTTTGGTTCGTTGCGGGAAACGATACAGCCGATGGTGATGTATATGAATGAATTCCCCGATGGCGGTATGTGGGTAAAGTTTGAAAAAACAAAACAAAAAGAAGCATTGGCGGCGATGGAGCGCATTTATAAAAAAGCCCTGCCCAATGCTGTAAACCAATACAGTTATTTAGATGAACTGAATGCCAAACAATATTTGCAGGAACAGCGCTGGCAAAAGGTTATAAGCGTTGCTACCCTACTTTCTTTTATCGTTTGTTGTTTAGGCTTATTTGGATTGGCACACCTTTCTACCAACCAGCGGGTTAAAGAAATTGGCGTACGGAAAGTACTCGGCGCTTCTGTTAGCCAGCTTGTGATATTATTGTCCGGAGATTTTTTTAAGCTGGTTATTGTTGCGTTTATAATTGCAGCACCAATAGCATGGATGGCGATGAATGAATGGTTACAGAACTATGAGTACCGCATCAATATTTCGTGGTGGATGTTTGTAGCGGCGGGTGTGCTTGCCATTTTGATTGCACTGTTAACAGTAAGTTTCCAGGCAATTAAAGCGGCAGTGGTGAACCCGGTAAGGAGTTTGAAAACGGAGTGAGTTCAGTAATGAATCAGGAATGAAGAATTAAGCAATAAACGCTTGTAACATAACGGGATATTTTACGTCATATAATAAGCTAAAACTTCAGCTATGTTTAAAAATTATATCAAAACCGCATGGCGCAACCTGGGCAAGAATAAATTGTACGCCGGTATAAATATTTTTGGCCTAACCGTTGGCCTTGCTGCCTGTCTCCTGATTGGTGTATATATCGACCATGAACTGAGCTACGATAAATTTAATGCAAATGCCAACCGCATTGTTCGTGCAACGATGGAGTATGGGCAGGCGGGTACTGTAAATACAGTTGCTTCCACCGGAACCAAAGTAGGGCCGGAGTTTAAAAGAAAATTTCCAGCGATAGAAGAATATGCCAGAACTTTCATTAATCATAACCTGGTTAAAAGTGGCGACAAGGTTTTTGATGAACCCCGTATTTTATATGCAGATGAACCCTTCTTTAAAATATTTTCTTTTCACCTGTTGGAAGGCGATGCAGCAACAGGTTACTAACTATATGAAAACCCCTGCAGTGAAGGCAGATGCGGGTTTGGATGGAAATAGTTATCTCACCTACCACCTGGAGCCACTCACCAAAGTGCATTTGTACTCGTCGCTGGCGGGCTTTGAGCCCAACGGAAGTATCCGTTACATCCATATGTTTGCGGTAATTGCATTGCTTATTTTAATTATTGCCTGTGCCAATTATACCAATCTTGCTACCGCCCAATCGGCTGGGCGCAGCGGCGAAATTGGTATGCGCAAAGTTATGGGTGCATCCAAAAGGCAGGTGTTCATGCAGTTTATGGGTGAGTCATCATTGATGGTATTTTTTGCCGCGGTACTGGCATATATTTTGGCTGCAGTCTTGATTCCGTATTTCAACAATATTACCGGCAAACAATTTACCGCTGGTGTATTGTTGCAGCCTATGCCCATCACAGCGTTGATCACTTTCGCTATATTAGTAAGTTTTTTTGCGGGGTTATATCCTGCATTGGTTTTATCGGGCACACAAATTATGGGTGTGCTTAAAAAGGGTTTCACTTTTACAGGTGGTAACAATATGCTGCGAAAGACTTTAATTGTTGCACAGTTTGGTATTTCTGTTTTTCTAATCATTTACACGGTCATCATTTTGCAGCAGATGCAGTATATGCACACGAAAAATGTGGGCTACGACAAAGAGCATATAGTGGTGCTTCCGATTGGTGGTAACATGCTGCAGAATTTTCAAAGTATAAAAGATGCGTTCACACTGGTACCCGGGGTAGAAGGTGTTACTGCTTCCTATGAAACGCCTGAGTACGTTGAATGGGGTGATGGCATTACTGCTACTGATGAAAAAGGCAAACACGAAATCTCCTTAAACGCGATGCCGGTAGATCTTGATTTTGTAAAAACACTTAAGATGCAATTGGTTGCCGGCCGTGATTTTCAGCAATCAGATTTCGCTCTTATGGATACCAATAATAACAATGCCAATTACCAACAACCGTATATTATCAATGAAGCGCTGGCAAAAAAAATTGGCTGGTCGCCTGAAAAAGCAATTGGCAGTACAATTGAAAACAGGGCTACAGGCCCTGTAGTAGGTGTTGTAAAAGATTTCAATTTCAGCAGCCTTCATGATCCCATCGGGCCATTGTTGATTTTCCTTGGCCGTGGTTATTCCCGTGATTTTATGCTTCGTTTAAATGGTAATGATATGAAGTCAACATTGGCACGTATTGAAACTGTTTGGAAACAACGGGTGCCAGACAGGCCATTTAATTATCATTTCCTGGATGATGACTATAATAAATTGTATCTCTCTGAACAGAGAACCTCTGCATTGTTTTCTGTGGCAGCAGCACTTGCCATCATACTGGCTTGTCTTGGCCTGTTTGGCCTTGCTGCATTTACCACATTGCAACGCACAAAAGAAATTGGTATAAGGAGAGTGTTAGGCGCAAACGTAACCAGCATAACAATGCTGGTTGCCAAAAACTTTTTGCAGTTAATTGGTATAGCTATTTTTATTGCAATACCGCTGGCGTGGTGGGCAGGTAATCAGTGGTTACAGGATTTTGCTTTTCGCATACC
>JBGSIG010000581.1:0-5019 GCA_041742655.1 Ferruginibacter sp.
AATGACAAATTGCAATTGATTGGAGAAGACAAAGGAGGGCTGTATTTATTTGACCGGGACATTATGATGACGAGACAAAATAATGCCAGAAAATAGTTAAACAAAAAGCTCCGAAAATTCGGGGCTTTTTGTTTATTGCAATCAGCTTGTTAAATCAGTTGTCTGCTACCACGCCCTGTCAGAAGATTGTACCTCCCGCATTATTTGAATCTGGAGTTAGACGGATTTAAAGTCTTCAGGGAACTAAGTGCATTATGTGCATATTTAATTCTCAAAAACTATTCTGCAACGAAAAAAATAAACGTACCTTTCCCCGTAATCTACCATCCTGGCTAACCGGCCCATTAAAAATTTAATGGTTTTTTAATCTCCCCTTAATCTGCTTTCAATGGATTGTTTGCATATTAGCATTACAGATCAAGCAAGGCTTCTGCCTATATCGAAAGTTTAATTCCGTACAGTTTAAAAATTGTTTTTTTAAGGTCGTATTTAAGGTTATTCAATTTCGTTGTTATTTTTTATCAAATTATATTATGGAACCAGCAATTAAAAATATTCTATTTCCTACCGACTTTTCATTTTTGTCAAATCATACGTTGCAAATAGCTACTGAACTATGCAGAAAGCATGATGCGGTGCTCCATCTTTTGCATGTGGTAGAAAACAGGTATATAATCAACGATTCGGACAAGGGGATTTCTTTGCCTTCGATGTTACAGGAAATAGATGCCGAAGCAAGGGCCGAACTGTACAATATTTATGAATCTGTTATTAGCCACAATGATATTTCGGTTCAAATTCATATGCCAACTGGTATTCCCTTTGATGAAATTTGCAGGGCTGCAGATGAAATGCCAATCGATTTAATCATTATGGGTACCCATGGAGCATCCGGCTACAATCAATTTTCTATCGGCACTACTGCTTACAATGTTATTAAAAATACCACGAAACCGGTTCTTACTGTGCCGGGCTATTTTGATAAAAACTGCTTTAGTAAAATTCTTATGCCTGTAAGGCCTCCGGAAGAAATAGAAGATAAATTTAACTACCTGGAATCTTTGCTTTGTGCCGATCAGCAATGCACAGTACATATTGCTGCATTTTTTGAAAAAGCAATTGGTGAAGTGGTTCTAAACCATAATGATGAACTGAACAATATGGTGTGTGGCGTAAAAAACACATGCCTCCAATACACAGCTAAATTTTATAGTGGCAAAAATTATGCAGACAAAGTGGAAGAACTTACCGAATCACTTAAACCTGATTTAATAGTAATTAACGCAACCCTTGATTATATATGGACCCAATTTTTTGTATGCCCCGATACAAGAGAGGTGCTAAACCACGCAAGAGTTCCGGTATTGAGTTACCGGCAGGGTGTTAATGTTTGCGCGGAAATTAAAAAAAGAAAGTCAGAGAATCTCGTTAAAGTAAATTCGCTGTTTCAATAATATAGTTTGCCGCTGATTTATCTGTACTCATGCCCTTTTCGGTAGCGCAATTTTAAATTGGCTTAACAAAAAAATAGAATTTATTTAAGAGAAAATAAAATGCCTGCTATGCCGGGTTCAAAATGCAGCTATTTACTTAGTGGGTAACAACCTTTGCATGTTAAATAAAAAATTATGGACAATACATTAATAGAGGTTAGAAGTTTAACAATAGAAGACTACCAGGCTTTAAAAGATTCGATGATACAAGCGTATGCCAGCCTCGGCGGACAGTACTGGAAAGAGGAAGCGCTGAAAAGATTGATTCTAAAATTTCCCCAGGGCCAGATTGTAGTTACGATGGATGGAAAAGTAATCGGGTGTGCATTGTCGGTTATCGTTAACTATGAAAAATTTGGCGACAACCATACTTACCGCGACATCACCGGTAATTTTAGTTTCGAAACGCACGACCCAAAGGGCGATACGCTCTATGGTATTGAAGTATTTGTTCATCCTGATTACCGGGGAATGAGGCTTGCAAGGCGATTGTACGACGCAAGAAAAGTGCTTTGCGAAAGCTTAAATTTACAAATGATCATCGCCGGGGGACGAATACCAAATTATGGAAAATACACCGATACACTAACTCCCAGAGAGTATATTGACAAGGTGAAAAAAAGGGAATTATTTGACCCCACACTCACATTTCAGATAGCCAACGACTTCCAGGTAAAAAAAGTTATACGCAACTATTTGCCGGAGGATGAGGAAAGCAATGGATATGCAACCCTGCTGGTTTGGCACAATGTTTACCACGAAACAGAAAAAAATATATTAAGGCAAAAAAAAGACATCGTACGCATTGGATTGGTTCAATGGCAAATGCGCCCATATACCACGCAGGAAAACTTTCTTACCCATGTAGATTACTTTGTAGACGCAGTAAGCGATTACGAATCAGATTTTATTTTATTCCCGGAATTATTCAATGCCCCATTGATGGGACTCTTTAATGAAATGGATAGCCGTCATGCCATTAAAGAGTTGGCAAAGTTCACCAGCGGTATTGTTGATGCCATGAGTAAAATGGCAGTTTCGTACAATGTAAACATCATCGCCGGCAGCATGCCCGAAGTAAGAGATGGAAAAGTATACAACGTAGCTTACGTGCTGCAGCGAAATGGAAAAATTGACAGCATCAGCAAAATACACATTACACCTTCGGAAGAACACGACTGGAATATACATGGCGGCGATGAAATCAAAGTGATAGAAACTGATGCAGGTAGAATTGGCGTACAGATTTGTTACGATGTGGAATTTCCGGAAATGACGAGAAAACTGGCAGATGAAGGAATGCAGATTTTGTTTGTGCCATTTTTAACCGACACACAAAATGCCTACAATCGGGTTCGCTTTTGCGCACAGGCCCGGGCCATAGAAAATGAATGTTTTGTTGCAATCGCCGGCAATGTTGGCAACCTGCCAAAAGTAACCAATATGGATTTGCAGTTTGCACAATCTGCTGTTTTGACGCCATCCGACTTCGCTTTTCCGGTAACGGGCATTAAAGCAGAAGCCACGCCCAATACAGAAATGATTGTGGTGAGTGATGTGGATTTATCATTGCTTACCGAACTACACAATTATGGCAGCGTACAAACTTTAAAAGACAGGCGACTGGATTTATACCAGTTAAACTTTTCCACCCCACCTGCAGTGGAAGTAAAGGCTGAAAAAGTTATGGCTTTAAATAGTTAGTTTTGAAAAATTATTTGTCAGGATGGAGGCCTGTAGCCTATCGCAATAATTGAATTGCAAAAAAACGAACAATGGATGATTTTTGGAACAGTGTAATTTTAAGAATTGGCAACTTCACCCTTACCCCGGCAAAATTAGCGGGGCTAACCGCTTTGCTTACTATTACGTGGTTGCTTCTTTCTTTTATAAAACAAATATTACTCCGCAAAAGAAAAATTACATCTGTCAGCGAAAGAGGCAGGATGATTTCGGTGTATCAACTCATTAAATATTTTACATGGGTGCTGGTAATTTCCTTAAGCCTTACCATATTTGGTTTTGATGTAAGCCTGTTAGTTGCTGGCTCCGCAGCATTGTTGGTAGGTATAGGCTTCGGTTTGCAAAGTATTTTTAGTGATTTAATTTCGGGCCTGTTCATGCTATTTGAGCAAAAGGTAAAGGTGGGCGACATAATGGAGGTGGATAATATTGTTGGTAAAGTGCAGGCTATTAATTTACGTACATCTGTGTTGCTTACTCGGGATGGATACAGCATTATTGTTCCAAATCACAAATTTATTACCGAAAACGTTGTCAACTGGAGTCATCATTCTTACAACCGGCGGTTTCAGGTAGAAGTGGGAGTTAGTTATGGCAGCGACGTAGATTTGGTAACAAGTATATTATTGCAATGCAGCACCCGACAGGAAGAGTTGTTAATTGACGAACAGCATAAACCTTTTGTGCGGTTTCACGATTTTGGCGACAACGCTTTAATTTTTTACCTGATGTTTTGGACCACGGACATTTTTCGTGCCGAGCATGTAAAGAGCGAACTTAGGTATAAAATGATTAAAGCCTTTCGTGAACAGGGCATACAAATACCATTCCCGCAACGTGATATTCATATTATTCAACCCTCTTTATAAATGTCATCAACAAAAAAATTAAACACCTGGTTTGCCACAGCTATTTGCGGTAACGATATTACTTCGTCCTGTTTATATGTATCTGCCCTCACCATCGGCATGGCCGGGCAGTATGCCTGGCTATCGCTGCTTATTGTAGCGGCCGTTCTTTTTTTATTTAGAAAAATTTATGGTGAAGTGGTGGGTGCGCTGCCGCTAAATGGTGGCGCTTACAATGTTTTATTAAACACTACCAGTAAAAGCAATGCTTCAATAGCAGCCTGCCTTACCATTCTTTCTTATATGGCCACAGCGGTTATTTCTGCAAGCGAGGCCATGCATTATCTTCATGACAGTTTTCCTGGTTTACATGTGAACATTGCTACCTTAGTATTACTTTTTTTATTTTTATGTTTAACCATTATTGGCATTTCAGAAAGTGCTGTTGTAGCACTGGTGATTTTTATTTTTCATTTAACCTCGATGGCGCTGCTGATCGGCAGCGCATTTTATTTCATTTTTACAAACGGCACGGGTATTTTTCATGCTAATTTTTCATTACCAATCAGAGGTGGAGGTTTGGCTACTGCCTTATTTTTTGGCTTTAGTGCAGCTATGCTTGGCATCTCTGGTTTTGAAAGTTCAGCCAATTTTGTAGAGGAACAGAAGAGAGGTGTTTTTCCAAAAACGCTGCGCAACATGTGGCTGGCAGTATCCATCTTAAATCCTTTGATAGCATTACTTGCCATTGCTGTGATGCCTATAGCGGAAGTAGATTCACACCAGCAATCGCTATTGAGTTATATGGCATCGCTAACCGGCGGAAGCCTCCTGCGCATATTGATTTCAATTAATGCGGTGACCGTACTAAGTGGTGCTGTGCTTACTTCTTTTGTGGGTGTAAACGGATTGATAAAACGTATGACGCTGGACAG
>JBGSIG010000582.1:0-2968 GCA_041742655.1 Ferruginibacter sp.
AACAATTACAAAACAATTTGCCTGAACTTAATTACAATCGCCTGCCTGTGTTGGCAGGTGGCAAGGCCGCAGTAAGCCAACAGGAATTTGCCAATGAACGTGAAATACTTTATAAGCTGTTTTTCGACATGAAAAAAGACGTGAACGAGCTTAAAAAAATGTTCTTTGATATACTGCAAAATCCAGGTATGGCGAACCACATCCCGGTGTATAATAATACCAGCGACAGCTCTTTGCCCGATGTGAAAAGCCAGCCTCACCCAAACAATTTCTCACAGTCTAATTTACCTGTTTTCATAAATCAAAATGGAAATGATATCCATTACCATGAGCCGGTAGAAGAATCGTTGAGCATTATGGATAAAGAAAAAGAGCTTATCATAAAAGCGTTAAAAAAGCACAAGGGTAAACGCAAAGATGCTTCATCTGACCTTGGTATCAGCGAAAGGACATTATACCGGAAGTTGAAAGAATATGATATTGAAGAATAGTAATTATATGTGCCTTGCTTAGAAATCTTTAACATCCCTTCATAATCAAAACAGGTTAATTTGCAAAATGATGCAACATCCATTTCTGAATAAATACCGCAGCAACAATTTGATAAAAAACATTGCCTTGCTGGTTACCGTTTTTCTTTTACTGACGATTTTCAGTTTCTCCACCTGTAAATATTCTTTTAAAGATACTTCTCCCATACCTCCTGATGTAACTACTTTTAGGGTCAATTATCTTGAAAATAAAGCCCGGTATGTAAACCCGCTGCTTAGCCCACAATTGACCGAAGATTTAAAACAAAAAATTAGAAGTAACACAAGGCTTATCCAGGTAAATGCCGATAGCGCCAATTATGATATAAGTGGTTACGTAAGCGATTATATCGTGTCTACCAGTGGCATAAATGGTACTGAGGCAAGCACCAACCTTTTAACTGTTTCTTTTCATCTTATTTTTAAAAATAATTTAGATTTGGACAAGAATTTCGAAGCTGATATTACTACCGCATATAATTTCGCCGCAACCCAAAATATAGCCCAGGTTCAACCTGCGCTAACACCCGAAATTGTAAAAAATACCGTAGATGGTATCTTCAACAAGATATTTTCTAACTGGTAAAAATTAAACGGTAAATACTTTTGGTTTATTATAAAAAGTTTAGCTTTGAAATATGGGTAACAGTCAGCAGGTTTTTCAATCTATTTTTAACAGGAGCATGTTGGAAAATGATAGTAAAGATTTTCTTACAGGCATTGCAGAAGAGTACCCATATTTTACGGCTGCTCAATTTTACCTGTTACAAAAAAGCGAACCCGGCAGCGATGCATATAATAAACAGTTGGCAAAAGCTGCCATTCTTTTTAATAATCCATTTTGGTTATGCTACCAGTTAGAGCAATCGTTTGGCTCGCCTGAATTACCGCTTCCAATTACAGTGCATGTGGCTGAGGATGATTCGATATACCACGCTGTATCAGATGACGCTGAAACAGTTCAACCCATATCGGAAACATTAGAAACAATATTAGATCAACAGATATTTGGTGCTGAAACTGACGGTACTGAGGAAATATCTTTTGAGAAAAATAGGGAGTTCCCGATGGATAGTCCGCCAAAGGTTATTGGCTCATCTTTAACATCGGAAGTTACTGAACACGGCGAAGACATTACTCCCGATGTAGTAGAAAAAATTATTGGCGCCGGTAATATTCCGGAACCGGAAACAGACGCTGAAACACCAGCTCTTACTGCGGAAGAAGTCCAACACATCCGCGACTACAATGAGGGAATTATTTTGGAAAAAACCGGGGAGGCAAATTCCAACAGTCAGTTGGAATCTGACACGTCTGATCGGGCACTTGTGTTTATACCGACCGAAATAAGCAATGTGCCAAAAAATAATAATGGCAATGATGGAGCGGCTTTAGAAGAAACCTTCGACAATAATGCAATCGAACCTGGTATAGAAAATAAGTTTGCACCAACATCAGAACCAACTGTTACCAATCCGGCTGTAGGACAGAAAATTTCCGATGACAACCCTGAAGAGCCGGGTGAAGAATTTGCAGAAAAAGAAATAGAGCCTTTGCGTTTTACACTAAATTTTACCAATGCAACAGCAACCACTGAAGATACCATTGAATTTGAGCCATTGCACACATCCGATTATTTTGCCAGCCTTGGTATTAAGTTTAGCGATGAAGTAAGGGCTGCTGATGATAAATTCGGTAAAAACCTAAAAAGCTTTACGGAATGGCTGAAAACCATGAAAAAAATACACCCGGATCAATTACCAAAACAATCAGCTCAATCGGAAACAATTATACAACAAATGGCTGAAAAATCTAATATTGATGGGGAAGTGTTGACAGAGACCATGGCCGAAGTATTGCTGCAGCAGGGTAAACTGGGCAAAGCCATTGAAGTGTATCACAAATTAAGTTTGCTCAATCCCCTTAAAAGTGGTTACTTTGCATCCAAAATTGACGAAATCGAAAGATAGCGTCGGTTAAAACAATTCAAAAGATAATAAAAATAAAGAACAACATTATGTTAATTGTATTCGGAATTTTAGTGATCCTTGCTTCAGTTATTTTAGGTTTAATCGTATTGGTTCAAAACCCAAAAGGTGGCGGATTGTCTGGTAGTTTAGGTGGTTTCGGCAACCAGTTGATGGGCGTAAAACAAACCACCGATGTATTGGAAAAAGGAACCTGGGTTTTTGCTGCTGCCGTAGGTATTCTTTGCATAGTTTCTCCAATATTTATTCCATCGGCAAATGGCGTATCTTCTAAAAACGATGAGTTAATTAAGAACGCACCTGCTACAGCACCAAAAACAAATCAGCCTGTTACTGTGCCAATGCCGTCAACACTATCTGATTCTTCCGCAGTTAAGTAAAATATTTTATAAAAATTTCTCCACCTCGTCTGCTAAAGACGAGGTTTTTTATTTTACTTTTAGCATCCAT
>JBGSIG010000583.1:0-1563 GCA_041742655.1 Ferruginibacter sp.
TAAAAAGATTTGAAATTGCTAAAGTGGGGCATTTAATTGCGAAACTTAAAAAAGTAAATGAAGAAGGTTTATTGAATATTGAAGATGCTCGCCTTCAGGTGGAACCAATCTTGAAAAATAAAAAGAAAGCCGAAAAAATAATGGCAAAAATGAAAGGAGCTACCTTGGAAGCTATGGCAACAGCAAATGCTGTTCAGGTTCAAAATGCTGCTGATGTAACGTTAGAGAATCCTGTAGTGGCTACTTTAGGTTATGAACCAAAAGTTGTTGGTTTTGCCTTTTCAACCCCTGCAAACAAGCTTTCTGCTCCAATTGAAGGAAATGCAAGTGTTTTTGTTGTTAAAACAACTAAAGTAACAAAAGCATTGCCAACACAAGATTATTCCGCACAACTAAATGCGTTAAAATCTCAAAATGCATCGGGTGTGAATCGCGTATTCTCAGCCTTAAAAGATAAAGCAGAAATTAAAGACAATAGATTCCAGTTTAATTATTAATTCAAACTGTATGTTTAAATAAAATCCCAACCGATAAGTTGGGATTTTTTGTTTTTATAGCAGGATCTGCAAATTCGAGAGAGCAGAAGTTTCTATTTTAAAATCATATCATCATAACGAATAACTGTATCAAAACCTCTTTCTTTAAAATAGCCGGAAGGATTCTCCTTTGAAATGGCTAATACAAAATCTCCGCCCCAAGCACCTAAACTTTTGATTACACCTTTATAATCATCAAAAAAAACTTCTTTAATGGTATTCATCTCTAAGACTTCACTAAGGATGCTTTCATGCTTTTCCATTTCATAAGCAAAGGTTTTTAAATCAGCAGTTGATAAAACGGACTTAGTAATGGCGTTTATTTTTTCAATCGTTTTTCCAATTTCATTTTGCTTATTGATGTAATTTGCAATGGCCGATTTACTACTTTGCTTTCTATTCAAATAAACAAAATATAAGTGATTTCTAAATTCAGGATAAAAAGCTACTTTTTTATAATTGGGTTGATTATTTATTAATTGATAGATAATCGGATTATCTTTTTTAGCACAGGCAATATCATAACCGCTTCCTCCAAAACTTCGTTGTAACAATTCAAAAGCATCAAGCTCTAACCATTGTCCAATGTTATTAATGAGTGTGGAAGAGGTGCCTAATCCCCAGTTTTTTGGGAAGGATAAATTAGTTTCAATAGTATAGCCATTATTTCCTAACAGAAAATCCGGTTTCATCTGAAAAGCCTCGTGTAAAATTTCAATCAATGTTTTATGAATAGGATTGTCACTTATCGTTTTATTCTCCTGAACGATAGAATCAAAGGTAAACACCTCTTCAAACCAAATGCTGCCATCAGCATCAATGCTTTTCCAGTTAATTTCGTTTGCTTTGCCGGGTTCTACCAATAAGTTTTGGCCAAATTTTGTAGGCAATGCCAAGGCAAGTGCTCCATCTAAAACGACATATTCTCCGGTTAGAAGTAATTTTCCGTTGCTGTAAAAAGTTTTTTTCAAGGTGATATTATTTTCGCAAGTGTTCCATAAATTCTGAAACAGAAGCATGTGAAATA
>JBGSIG010000584.1:0-2024 GCA_041742655.1 Ferruginibacter sp.
TGAAGCAGGCAGTCTATTGCTGCTTGATGCCGGGTCTGGCATACAGGAATTTAATTTAATACCACCAGCTACTTATAAAAGAGTGGATATTTTATTAACACATCTTCATATGGATCATATCCAGGGCCTGGGATTTTTCAGCCCCTTTTTTGTGCCCGACCTTGAAGTGCATATTTGGGGGCCGTCAAGCAGCACCCAAACGTTGTATTCAAGAATAAGCCGGTACCTCTCTCCGCCCCTTTTTCCGGTAATTATGCGGGACCTTCCGTGCAAGCTTATTTTACACGAAGTCGGCAACACCATATTTAACATTGCCCATTTCAAAATACAATCTGCATTTGTAATACACCCCGGCCCTACTGTAGGATATCGCATTACAGGAAAGAAATCTGTTTTCACTTACATTCCCGATCACGAACCGGCACTTGGCCGGAACGGAATTATTAAAAACACCAAATGGATTTCAGGATACGACCTTGCGGAAGAAGCAGATTTATTATACCACGATGCTCAATATACTCCGAAGGAATACAATAAGAAAAAAGGCTGGGGACATTCCAGCATTGATGATACATTATTGTTTGCGTCATTGGGCAGAGTAAAACGCCTTTTGCTGGCGCACCACGATCCTTCGCATTCCGATACAATACTCGATGAAATGTTTGCCGGCCTGCAAAAAAAACATGATTATTCACTTAGATATGAAATGGCAGTTGAAGGGAAGACAATTGATTAACCGTAGCGGCACTATTGCTGTGTCAGCATGCCCGTAGTTTAATATTCCGTTAGTTTTTAAAATCGGCTAGCCAGTCTAAAAATGCAAAGTCAATAATTCTTTTTATTATTGTATCAAATTATTACTATAATCACGTTAAAAATAATTTCATGAAACGAATTGCTCTTTTGTTAGTTTTCTTTTGCCTTATTAACCATACTATACATGCACAAACCGATTTTGGTTTTCCGGTGCAGGCAACAATTGCCAATGGAATCATTGAAGGAAACTACGATACAAAAAACGGGCTGCAGGTTTACCTCGGTGTGCCCTTCGCCAAGCCGCCAGTAGATCAGTTAAGATGGAAGGCACCTCAACCACTTGGCAAATGGCAAGGTATTAAGCCAACAAAAAAATTTTCACCAAGGCCTATACAGGCTATTGTATTTGGCGATATGAATTCCCGTTCTGACGGATTGAGCGAAGATTGCCTTTATTTAAATGTGTGGACACCGGCCCGCTACAATAAAAAAAATCTTCCAGTGCTGGTTTATTTCTACGGTGGCGGGTTTGATGCCGGCGACGGGTCTGAGCCAAGATATGATGGTGCCAGCATGGCAAAAAAAGGAATGGTGGTAGTAACAGTAAATTACCGTTTAGGCATTTTTGGATTTTTTGCTCATCCAGGATTAAGCGCCGAAACTTCGTATAAGGGTTCGGGTAACTATGGCCTGCTCGACCAGGCTGCTTCTCTTAAATGGGTGCAACAGAATATTGCTGCTTTTGGAGGAGATCCAAAACGGGTAACCATTGCAGGAGAATCAGCAGGTTCCATGTCTGTTAGTGCGTTAATGGCGTCCCCTTTATCTAAGAACCTTATAGCCGGTGCCATTGGCGAAAGTGGCGCAAGCATTAACCCTACCGGCCCGCCCGTGTCAATGGTAGAAGCCGAAAAGCTGGGATTGGAATTTGCAAAAAAAGCAGGCGCTGCCTCTATTGCTGCTATGCGTGCAATGAGCACTGCAGAATTGTTTGAAAAATACCAGGATTCAAAACGTTTTGGCTTTCCGGCAACCATCGATGGTTACTTTCTTACAAAATCAATTACAGATATTTTTAAAGCTCGTGAGCAGGCCATGGTTCCGCTTTTAGTTGGATGGAATTCTGCCGAGATTCCAGGCATGGCTTTTATGCAGGGAAAACCATATAATGATACAAATTATGTAACCAGGATGAAGGCAGATTTTCCCCAGAATTGGGAAGAAATGCTAAAGCTTTATCCACATAGTTCAGATAAAGAAATTGAGTT
>JBGSIG010000585.1:0-3071 GCA_041742655.1 Ferruginibacter sp.
TCCTGCAATAATAAAAAAATATTCTTCGTACTTTTAATAGTAGCATATCTTTTGATATCAGTGTTTACTATTTTGTAAAATTTAATAACAGCATTATTTCATGATCAATCAACAAGCGGCCCGGTTTATTACAGGTGATGGTGAGATGAGTGCCTTGATGCGTAATAAGGATTGGTCCAAATCTTCTATCGGCGAAATCGACACATGGCCACAAAGCTTGCTTACCACATTAAATATCATGCTGAATTCAAAGTTTCCGATGTTTTTATTTTGGGGGCCAGAACTAATTTGTTTTTATAATGATGCCTATCGGCCCAGCTTAGGTAAAGATGGAAAGCATCCACAAATATTGGGCAGCCGCGCCGAAGATTACTGGCAAGAGATATGGACTGTAATAAAACCACTTATCGAACAGGTATTAGCAGGGGGAGAAGCCACCTGGGCCGAAGATCAGCTTATTCCAATTTATAGAAATGGTAAAATGGAGGATGTTTACTGGACGTTTAGTCACAGTGCGGTAAATGATGAATCAGGAAAGCCCTTTGGCGTTTTTGTTACCTGTAGCGAGACAACCGGCAAAGTTGTTACCATAAAAAAACTGGAAGAGAGTGAGCAACGCAGCAGATTGGCTATTGAGGCGGCAGAAATCGGCACTTTCGACTGGGATCTAATAACCAATGAATTTATTGGGTCACAACGACTAAATGAAATTTTTGGTTTTCCGGCCCAGGCCGATATTACCCATAAAATTTTAATTGATGCTTTGCACGTTGAAGATAAACCACAGCGGGATGCTGCTATTAATAATGCCTTAGCAAATGGTTCGGTAAGTTATGAGGCACGAATTAATTGGCCGGATAAATCCATTCACTGGGTAAAGATATTTGGCAAGATCAAGTATGAAAATCAGCAGCCACTAAAAATGTACGGAACGGCAATTGATATCACCGAATCAAAAAATACTTTTAGCAGTTTACAGGAGAGCGAACTAAGATTTAGGAACGTTGCCAACAACGCACCGGTTTTAATATGGATGGCAGGTATTGATAAAGGTTGCAATTTTTTTAATAAAGCCTGGCTAAACTTTACAGGCCGTACCGAGGATGAAGAAAAAGGAAATGGCTGGGTTGAAGGAGTTCATCCGGAAGATGTAGAAAGTTGTATGAAAATATATATAAACGCATTTGATAAGCGGGAAGAATTTTATATGGAGTACCGGCTGAAAAGATTTGACGGAAACTACCGATGGATTTCTGACAACGGTATTCCCCGTTTTACCACCGAAGATATATTTGAAGGGTATATAGGTGCCTGCCTTGATATTGAGGATGAAAAACTGGCAGAAGAACAAATACAAAAAAGTGAACTGCATTTTAAAACAATTTCTAATGTTTCCCCGGTAGGATTATGGATGACGGACGTAAATGGAGAAAATATTTTTGTAAACGATACCTGGATTGCATGGACTGGCGACCCCCTTGAAAAGCAATTGGGCACCGGGTGGCTAAACCGTGTGGTGGAAGAGGATAAAAAAGATGCACCGGCTAAATTTATGGACAGCATGCAGCGGCGGACAAAGTATATAGATGAGTTTAGGATTACAAGGCCGGATGGAACGTTGCAGTGGTGCCTCACAGAGGGCTCGCCTTTTTATAACATTCATGGAAATTTTGCAGGGTATGCAGGAAGTGTGACGGATATTACTGAAAGAAAATTGGTGCAAAAAGAACTGGAGAGAAAGGTAAAAGAAAGAACGATGCAATTAAAGGAAAGTGAAGAAAGAAATTTTAGAATGATTAACGAAGTGCAGGATTATGCAATTTTATTACTGAGCCGGGAAGGCATTATTGTAAATTGGAATAAGGGTGCTGAAACAATAAAAGGATATAAAGAAGCAGAAGCTGTAGGAAATCATTTCAGCATATTTTACACAAAGCAGGATTTGGAAAAAAAATTACCTAACCTTTTAATTGAAAAAGCAATCAAAACCGGAATGGCCTCAGATGAAGGTTGGCGGTTAAAGAAAGATGGAAGTACCTTTTGGGCAAGCGTTGTTATTACTGCCTTACACGATAGTAACAATAACATTATTGGCTTTTCTAAGGTAACCCGCGATTTAACAGAAAGAAAAAAAGCCGAAGAAAAACTGGCGGAAGCAAATATGGAATTGAAAAGGGCTAATATGGAACTCGAAAAATCAAACAACGAGCTGGAACAATTTGCTTATGTAGCCAGCCACGACTTGCAGGAGCCGCTTAGAAAGATCAGGGTTTTTACCGAACGGCTTGAAGATTCTATGAAAAACGTACCTGGCCCTTCTAAAGACTATTACCTCAGAATTCGAAAAGCGTCCGAGAGGATGGATACACTAATTAAAGACCTGCTTGAATTTTCCCGCTTATCAGAAAGTAATGAGTTGTTTGTAGACACTGATTTAAACGGGGTAATTAAAAATATTCTAAGCGATTTTGAATTATTGATACATGAAAAAAATGCGGTGCTTGAAATTGCTCCTTTACCTGTAATTGATGCCGTTCCTTTGCAGATGCAGCAACTGTTTTACAACCTGCTTAGTAACGCATTAAAGTTTTCGAGAAAGGAGACTCCTCCATTAATTAAGATGTCGTGTAAAATACTTAACAGAGATGAAGTAATCAGTCATAGTCTTGATGAGCACTTGCAGTACTTTCTTATAGAAATACAAGATAACGGGATTGGATTCGACCATAAATACCAGGAGCAGATTTTTGTTATTTTTCAACGGCTAAATGATTTACATACTTATGGTGGCACGGGAATAGGGCTGGCGCTTTGCAAAAAAATTGTTTTAAACCATAATGGCATCATATATGCCACCGGTAACGAAGGTGAGGGTGCCCGTTTTAGCATTATTCTCCCAAAAACAAATCATCATAGTCGGCAGGTGTAAAATTGATTAGTAAAAATATGGATAACCAGGAGAGCATTCTAATGATATGACACGACAGAAAAGATCCTTCTATATTATAGGGCATAACCCAAATACCATAGAAGAAGCCGTTGGGTTTTTAGAAAAAGGAGCTAACGCCCTG
>JBGSIG010000586.1:0-3409 GCA_041742655.1 Ferruginibacter sp.
CCGATTTATTTTCAATGCAATTATTTTGTTTAACTATTCGGTAAATCTAAAATGGTCTTACGCGATATCGTTATTAGCGACCCCCTTCATACTGGGTTAAAATGGAAGTTAATTAAAAATGTCTGTTTTTATACTTTTGAACATATTCCTCCTGCAAATTTTTTTAATAAAATTGCTTTCATTTCTTTTCCTTTTTACGCGGTACACAGTGTATCCATACTTTTTTGAAAACCATTCTGAAGAATCAGTCTTATACAACCCCCACCGGCTAAGAGTGTATTTCGGTGGTTTAAAATTTGAGAAATTTTTTTTACAAAACATTTAGGCTACATATACTTCATAGCTGATTTATAATACTGGATAGCTTTTTATGCTCACTTTTACAAATTAACAAATAAAATAAATCTCTGAACAACAGTTGTATTGTGGATTTCGGCCATTTTTCACAAACAAAATGGCGAACTTATTTTTGTACCGAATGAAGGAAAGTTTGATATTATGGGAACAGATGCGTGGCAGGAAGAGCAGGATAAATTAGACAGCAATTTTTCGGACCACAAAGAAGTATATGCAATGGATTCAAACGAATCATTTAAAATGATGGCTGATTTTGCTGAGCAGATAAATGATCTTGAACTCCAGCAAGAGTTGATACATGAATTAGACAGAAAAAAGCCATTCAGAGAATTTAAATTTGTAATTGATAGTTCAGGTGAATAACGGCAGCATTGGTTTGACTGCAAAAATAAACGCCAATTTGCGTGGACGGAAGAACAGCTAAAGTTAAAATCTTCATCTGAAGATCACGAAGATTAAGAAAGCCTAAATTTACCGACAGGATCACTTCATCTAAAGTATTTAGGCCCAAACAGAGGATAGAAAGCCAGTATGTTTAAATTAAGTATTTGAATGCCCAGGCACTGATGGGCATAAAAGCCTGGTCCCTCTATAAGCAGCAAGGCAATACAGCAATTTAAAATGCGCCCATGCGTTACTCAACTTGTATTATTTAGTAGTACATTTAAATAAAGTCCATATACATGAAGCAATTGCTGACGCATATTTTTTACTCCTTCCCGATTCAGTTACTTATTTTACATTTTAGAAAGTACCAGGTATTATTAATTTTCTGGTTTTTGATGGCCAGTACCATTAACAGTGGCTTTTTAAAAAATTTTGGAGCCGATGCCTTGTTTTTTGTTCCTGAATATTTAGGAAATGTAAATGCGTTAAGTGCGGCTACCGTGGGTATAGCCATGGGGGTGTTTTTTATGAGTTGGAATATAACCACGTTTATTTTACATACCCGGCGTTTTAAATTTTTGGCTACGGCATCCACACCTTTTTTAAAATACTGCATTAATAACGGGTTGCTTCCCTTAGCTTTCCTTATTTTTTATCTTGTAAAATCAATACAGTTTAATATCACTAAAGAGTTGTTGACCCCGGTTGAAGAAATATTTATGGTATTGGGATTTTTAGGAGGTTTTATAGCATTGCTTACATTTTCGTTTGCTTTCTTTTTTGGCGTAGACAGAACTATTTTGCGTACGATAGCGCCAGTGGTGGCCGATCCTGATTATTTTAAAAGTACCTACGATCCTTCAAAAAAACAACATGTGGATGGCTTTGGAATGAAAGTGGGTTATTTTTTCAGTACCACGTTTAAATTGCGCAAAGCACGGCCTGTATCACATTATAACCAGGATTTTTTGGACGCCATTTTTAAACGGCACCATTTCGCGGCGATGGCGGGAGTTATACTTGCCTTTATTTTTTTGATAGTGGGTGGATTCTTTTTGGATGTAAAGTTTTTTCAGGCACCAGCAGCGGCGAGTATCATTATTTTCTTTGCACTAATGGTGGCGGTGATAGGGGCGCTCACTTATTTTTTACAAAGCTGGAGTTTATTGTTTGTAATTGCATTGACCGCAATATTGAATATCTTATATCAAAACGAAATTATAGACCCTCGAAATAAAGCCTACGGCATTAATTACGATAACAAAGATCAGCAGCCAGAATATAGCAAGGCAGCATTGTTGCAATTATGCACGCCAGAAATAATTGACGCTGATAAAAAAAATATGCAGGAAATATTGAACAACTGGAAAGCAAGGCAGGCCTCAGAAAAACCGGTAATGTTATTTATCAATGTAAGCGGAGGCGGGCTAAGAAGTTCCACTTTTGTTATGAACACTTTACAAAAGTTAGACAGTATCACAAACGGCAAATTAATGCAACAAACTTTTTTAATGAGCGGTGCAAGCGGTGGCATGTTGTCTGCCGCATACTACAGGGAATTGTATAGAAATAAAATAAAAGGCATGGCAGTCAATCTCCACCACGCAACCTATACAAACAATATTACACAGGATCTTTTAAACCCTATATTTTCTTCAATGATAAGCCGGGATATTTTTTCGCCGGCGCAAAAGTTTTCGGTTGGCCCTTACCGTTATATAAAAGACAGAGGTTATGCTTTTGAAGAAAAACTCAATGAAAATTCAGGTAAGCTATTAAACAAACAACTAAAAGATTATGTGGCTGACGAAAAATCGGCATTAATACCGATGATAATATTTAACTCGGTGGTTACTGCTGATGGCAGAAAAATGATGGTAGGCACACAGCCATTAAGTTTTATGATGAAGCCCATGGCGTTTGAAAAAGACAGCATCTTTGGGCCTGACGCCATAGACTTTGCCGCATTATTTTCCAAACAAGATCCTCTGAACCTGCGGTTGCTGACTGCTTTAAGAATGAATGCCACTTTCCCTTACGTATTGCCGAGTGTTTGGTTGCCCAGCCATCCCGTAATTGATGTAATGGATGCGGGGTTAAGGGATAATTTCGGGCAGGAAATAGCGCTTAGATTTATAGATAACTTTAAAGACTGGATTACAGAAAATACAAGTGGTGTTGTAATACTACAAATTCGTGACAGAGAAAAAGACAACTGGCATAACCTGGTGGAAACGGGCACCATCACTGATATTTTTGTGAAACCTGCCACCATGCTTCAACACAACCTCTTCAGGCTGCAGGATTATTCTCAGAACGATACCTATAATCTTTTGTCGGATGCAGTGCCTTACAATATCCATCGCCTGGCATTTATATATGCACCTGAAATTGAAGACAAAGGCGCATCATTGAGCTTTCATTTAACTGCTGCGGAAAAAAAAGACATAGTAGCTTCTTTTTATACCAAAAATAACCAGGAAGTGCTAAAGGAATTGCTGGCTTTAATGAAGTAAACAATGCTGCAACTGCAATATTAATTTTCCTTAAAAAATTTTGTCCTGCATCTCGGTTGCCTGCTTAATCATCAATTCATCAAATACCATTTCTTTATTTTCAATGGCTTCTCTTAATACATCATTAATAGTGATGATGCCTTTAAATT
>JBGSIG010000587.1:0-3515 GCA_041742655.1 Ferruginibacter sp.
CGCGAATATCCGCTGCATCATAATCTTTTTTATAAAATTCACGGATGGTTTTTACGTACCCTTCTCTAAAGGCAGCAAGGTGCGTACCTCCCTGCGTAGTAAACTGGCCGTTTACAAAACTGTAGTATTCTTCTCCGTAGGCATTTTCATGCGTTAGTGCCAGCTCAATATCTTCGCCCTTTAAATGAATGATGGGGTAACGGATTTCGTCTTCGTTGGTCTTGCGTTGCAACAGATCCAACAGGCCATTTTTACTTACAAAACGCTTGCCATTAAGGTTCATCACGAGGCCTGCATTCAGGTAGCAATAGTTCCAAAACTGGTTGTCTAAATATTCCTGTACAAAATGAAAATTCTTGAAAATTGTTTCATCCGGAATAAAAGTTACAAAAGTTCCGTTATCTTCTTTTGAAGCGGTTTCTTTATGATCTTTCGTTAATACACCTTTAGCAAATTCGGCGCTTTTTTCTTTGCCTTCCCGGTAGGCCGTTACTTTAAAATAATCGCTTAAAGCATTCACCGCTTTTGTACCCACACCATTTAAGCCCACACTTTTTTGAAATGCTTTGCTATCGTATTTGGCACCTGTATTTATTTTACTCACTACATCCACAACTTTACCCAACGGAATGCCACGGCCATAATCCCTTACCGTAATGGTTTTGCCATCAATTGTCACATCCACATGTTTACCATACCCCATCGTGTGTTCATCAATACAATTATCAATCACCTCTTTCATTAAAACATACACGCCATCATCTGCACTGCTGCCATCGCCGAGTTTACCAATATACATACCTGGCCTCAGCCTGATGTGTTCTTTCCAGTCTAAGCTCCTTATCGAGTCTTCATTATAATCCGCTGCAATTTTTTCTTTTTCTGTCATGCTATTTTGTCGGCACTTTAGTTTTTCAATAGTACTTTCCTGCTTTGCTTGCCGTGCCCTACTCCCTACTGGCATATCGCTGTATGCTCAACACGAAACCTGAACCGTATACCTACCGAAAATTTTATCGAGGCGTATTAAAAAAGCGCAGGATAATTTTCTAAAATAAACATTAAGGGGGTGCAAGCTACTAATTTATTTAGTATTTTAAAGCTAGGGCAAATATAGGTAAACCAATACTTAGAGATCGGTTAGGGTTTTTAACACTTGTGTATAAAAAAGGCATTTTCAATAACGTTACCACATAATGTAAGAGATGCAAGGCATTTGACGATAACAAAAAACAGGAGAATAATTCTGTTGATTCATTTTTAAACGTGGATAATTCAAAAAAGATAATATTAATAAGCTATTGAATAAAATAAAATAATTAGTAATTTGTTCACCTAAAACTATTTATATGAAAAAGATATTACTGTTTATGCTACTATTTTCCGCTAAAGTGTGGGCACAAAATGATGCTGATATGAAAGCGTGGGAAGCCTATATGACACCCGGCGAAATACACAAAATGATTGCGACAGCCGATGGCGAATGGAACGCAGCAATGACTATGTGGATGGATGAAAAAGCACCCCCTACCATAAGTACTGCTACCGCTAAAAATGAAATGATCCTGGGCGGAAGGTACCAGCTAACAAAAAATACAGGTACAATGATGGGGATGCCGTTTGAAGGAATATCGATACTGGGGTATGATAACGCAAAAAAGATTTTTACGTCAACCTGGATAGATAATTTTGGAACCGGCACCATGACGCTGGAAGGCCATTGGGATGCCGCTACAAAAACAATTGAACTGAAAGGGAAAATGGTAGACCCAATAACTGGAAAAGATATAGCAATAAGAGAGCTAATGAAATTTATTGATAACGATAACCAGGAAATGCAGCTGTATGAACGCCGAGATCTTGGCGAAAGAAAAACTATGGAAATAAAATACACCCGAAAAAAATAATGTCCATAATTGCACCTAAAATTTTGAAACAATAAATTTAATGAAACAGCAGATTTTAATTACCACCGCTTTTATTGGATTGATATTGCTTTTTGCGTTCCGTTATAAACAAAACACTCACCCACAAAAATTGAAATATATTTCAAGGGAAGAGGCTTTTAAAAATAAGTTCATTGTACAATGTTCTCCGGACTGGAACCATCTGGATGCAGATAGCCTTGCAAACGGGATAACGATATTAAAAGGTTGGGGAAATTACCAATGGCCTATTTCTTCAAAAAGCGACAGTGCCCGTTTGTATTTTCAGCAGGGCATTAGTATGTATTATGCTTTTCATATAATAGAGTCGATGGCCTCGTTCAAAAAGGCGGAGCAGTTTGACAACACCAATGCGATGATATATTGGGCGCTTGCGCTTGCCTATGGACCCAACATAAATGACTTCGCCTATTCCGCCACACCAGAGGCTTATGCTGCTGCTCAAAAAGCTGTTTCCCTATCCGCCAATTGTACGCCAAAAGAAAAGGTTTTAATAAAGTCCATGAGTGTACGATATACGCCAGACAGTACTGTTAGCAGAGCATCCTTAAATCAATTATATACAAACGAAATGGAAAAAGGATACCAGCAGTTTGCGAATGATGCTGATATTGCTGTGTTATATGCTGATGCCATGATGTTGCTGCATCCTTGGGAATATTGGAAACACAATGGCGATGCACAACCGTGGACTCCACAGCTACTGGAAGTGCTGGAAAAAACTTTGCAACAATCCCCGCTTCACCCCGGCGCCAATCATTATTACATCCATTCGATAGAGGCATCCGGCAATCCACAGCGTGCGCTGCCCAGCGCCAAACGTTTAGCTTCTATGATGCCGTCGGTTTCGCATATGATTCATATGCCATCGCATATTTACATCCGCAGTGGTTTGTACAATGAAGGAGCCATCGTAAATGAAATGTCGGTAAAAGGCTATAATGATTACCTTGCCGCTTACCCGGATGTTGCCAATAATGCTCCACTTTATTTAATACATAACCTGCATATGGAAGCAGCCTGCGCTATGTTGGGTAAAGGGTATGATTATAGTGCAAAAGCTGCTGATGATACCAGGGCGAGTTTTGATACCTCTTTCATGTCATTTCCTGCACCGTTTGGCGGCTTTGTGCAATATGTTTACATGACGCCTGCAATTAACCATGTTCGTTTTGGTAAATGGGATGCAATTTTAAATGCCCCGGCAATTTCAAAAAATTATGTGTATGCCAGCGTGTTGTCGCATTGGGCAAAAGGTAGTGCTTTTGCCAGAAAAAATGATAGTGCCACTGCAAAAAAAGAATTGGCGTATGTACAGGAAAATATGAATGCCCCCGCACTGGTAGTGGTGATGCCGCCTTTTAATTCACCTGCTGCTGCCGTCAAGGTGGCCGAAAAATTATTGGCGGGCATCATTGCAGAACAGCAAAATGATTTGCCGAATGCTATTGCATTATTTACTGAAGCCGTAAAAAATGAAGATGCCATGATCTATAACGAACCTAAGGACTGGCTATTGCCGACAAAGCCATATCTTGGCGCAGCTTTATTAAAGCAAGGATCGTTCTC
>JBGSIG010000588.1:0-12141 GCA_041742655.1 Ferruginibacter sp.
CTTCAGGAACTAAGGCATGGTTCGTGTACTCACGAACCATTTGTAAAACCACACGCCATGTATTTCGTGAACACACTCCACGGCGAAGAAGTTGTTACAATTTTTTCGCCGCCATTCCACCAAGGATAACCCAGGTATCATTGTATTTTTTCCAGGTGTGTGTAAACTTATAGGTTTCTTTTCGCACCACATTATTACTTTTATCCGTCCAAATTTCATCGGCATCATAAAAAACAATTACCACATCTCCGATGGCGTTCACTGCTTTTTTATACAATTTATAGGTGAAATGAAGTGCAGTATCTGCATGAAGTTTCGGGATCCAAATGGCAATTTTGCTTTTGTCAGAAACGCCATCTCCAAAACTCGGATAACCTAAAAAATCATTGTGCCAAAGTTTCTTATAAGGAATGGTATCATTTTTTTCGACATACCCCCAGTATAGTTCTTCCATTTGCCAAACTTCTACCTCTATGGTTTGTTTGTCCTCAATGCTTTTAGTGGGCTTATTGTCTGAAGAAGTTTGGCAGCCCGCCGCAGAAATTAATAAAGCCAGGATAAAATATTTCATTGTGTTGTATTTTTTATGCATTAATATTCGTGGCCAATGCTTTCACGAACCTTTGTGCCTGTGTTTCGTGAAGGCACGAACCACGGCGGAAGAATTGGCCTATCTATTCTTTTTTCTATGTTTTTATGTGTCAAAAGTTTATTTTTCATTGAATTTTTAAATTAATTTTTTAAGAAGGAATCTACCTCGCATTTTCATAAAAGGTTTTTCTATGGTATAATGCAGCAATAATGCAATTGCAAAACAAAAAATTATGGATAATATAAATGTCAAATTGCTGTTTTTTGCAATGCCATAATCAAACAATAGCGTTTGGGTTGATAGAATACCCGCCGTGTGAATTAAATAGAGTCCATACGAAAGTTCTGCAATTTTGGTTAACATTGCAGATTTCCAGTTGTATAAAAAACTATTGGGCATAATGGCACCTAAAACCATAAAACCAAAACCTATGGAAACTAAAGGAAATCCAAAAATGGATCTGCCAAAAGTATAATCGTTGCCAAATTGAAAATAAGCGATGGTTATTAGGAATAGCCCAGTTGCAATTAATGCGTTTGCATACTTAGATAACTTCGTAAAAAGTGAAGGCAAATAGTTATACAAACCAGCGATAGCAACCCCTACAAGCAATCCGTCTAATCTGTTATAAGTTGGCAAATAGATGGTTTGTATCCAAAGTAATTTATTTTCTACTCCGTTGCTTTGCGGAATATAAATTTCATACCAACAATACATCCGAATAAAAAAACCAGCCAGGAATATTGTAAGCAACAATAAATAACCTTTTTTAAAAATACTCGTTTTTAAAAGCAATAATAATGTTACTGGTAGCAATAGATAAAAATGTTCCTCTACACAAAGTGACCAAACTTGTCCCCAAGAGCGTGCATTTGCAATATCGGCACCAAAGTTTTGTGTAAAAGTTAAAAATTTCCATACTGGAGGTAACTTTTGTCCTTGACCAAAATCGTTGCTAAAAAAAGGAAACAAGAAATAAATGGCCAATACAAAATAATAGATTGGAATAATTCTGAAAATACGTTTGATGTAAAACTCCTTTATAGAAAAAGTGGCTTCTTTTTTTATTTGTACAAAAAGTTGTGATGAAATTAAAAAGCCACTCAACACAAAAAACAAGTCAACACCTGTCCAACCAAAACTAAATACTTTTGGCATCCAATCAGGATGTTCAAACCACCTTGGATAATGAAATAAAAAAACCATGATGATGGCAAAGGCTCTTAAATTGTCTAAGCCATAAAATTTTTGCGAGGAGTTGCTTTTTATTTCGGTTGTCATATTGTGGTGGTTCAAATTTCTATTTTTTGACAATCTTCTGATTTAAAGTTTTTTACGATTTATTAATACGTAACATTACTCTTCTCTTGGCAGCTGCGCATCCAACTGTGCAATTTGATAAACAAGCGCCGCTATTACCGTTGCGTTCACCATCATATCCCTTTCCGGAACATATTCCAATACATCTAAATTGGTATGATGGGTTACAGTGGAATAGTCTAACGGATCCTGAATGATTTGAAATCCGGGTATCTTGTAATAATCGAAGACATCATGATCTGTATAATTCGTATTTTGGATGGTGAGCGTATTTACATCTAAATAGGCATACGGTTTTAACATGTTTTCAAAAACAGGTCGTACCGCTTCGTTTCCCTGCAAATAAATTCCCCGCATTTTACCAGCACCATTATCCATGTTGATATAGGCGGAAATTTTTTCAACCTCCTTTTTCCTGGTGGTTTCTTTTACTTTTCCGTAGTGATTTTCTGCATACGCCATTGAGCCAACATACCCTTGCTCTTCGCCACCCCAAAGGGCAATTCTAATGGTCCTTTTTGGCTTTAAACCAGACGCTTTAATAATTCGTATCACTTCCATCATCACTGCAGAACCAGCTCCATTGTCTGTTGATCCGGATGCCGGGTGCCATGAATCAAAATGGGCACCGATCATTACCACTTCGTCCTTTAATGTTGGATCCGAACCTGTGATTTCTGCGATAATATTCACATTGTTTTCAGGCTTTAGATATAGTTCAGCATCTAAATTGAACTTAATTGTTGGATGAATGTCTCTATCTGCCAGGCGTTTTAATTTCCCAAAATTTTCCGGTGAAACCGCAAAATATGGGATTGGTTTGGCATCGCGTTCTCTAAAATTATAAGTGCCACTGGGATGAATAATGCCCGGGAATAAAGGAGCAGTTGATAAAATACTTATAGCACCTTCGGCTTTTAAGAAGGCAAAAAAAGCATCATCCTTTTTCATAAAACTTGCGAAAATAACGTCCAGGTCTTTAATGATATCAATGTTGCCAACAGATGGCCCTAAAGGATTGCCCGGTGCAGGTACTATTGATTTTTTAGCTTCCTCAAGTTGGTCTTTAGTATATCGTGTTGATAGGGCATCAAATAACATATTTTGTTGCGGTGCCGCACCCATCAATATTATTTTTCCTTTTAATTTTCCGCTCCATTGTTTTTTTACTTTTTCCAGATCAGTATGGTTTTCAATCCAAACCATATCACCTGTTTGCACTCCCTTTGAGCTTTCGGTCCACGCATAAGGATAGGCTTGTATTTTCATGTAAGCAGGTGCTGTCATTTCTACATTAAATGATTTTACTTCCCAGCCCATACAGTCGTCACAGTATTTTTCAAAATAGGCCTTATCCACTCCCCAATTTTCCATGGTTTTCTTTGCCCATTGTGCAGCAGTATAATATTGATTTGTTCCTGTCAACCGGGGACCATACACATCTGACAAGTCAGCAATTAAGCTCATGACCTCCGATTTTTGAAAACCTTCTGTATTAATTTTAGACAGTGCCTGTGGTAATGTTTGGCTGGTTGCAGCATATCCTGCAAAAAGCAAAGCTGGAAGAATAATTGTAGAAAAGACTTTCATGATGTTGATTAAATGATTAAAATTGAATTTAAATTAAGTTGTTAGGTCATGGTCCGCGTGCGTTATAAACCAATTTTCAATAACGCCTTCATGTTTAATGTTTACATTAAACATGAAGGCGTGAAGTAAAAAACTTTAGCACAAGAATTGTTATACCGAAGTGAAAAGTAAAATAGGCCAATCACTTCTCTGTCGGTATAATACCATCTAAGATTTACAAATTGGCCTTTGACCGAATTTATAAATAAAGTTAGTTTTATACTTTATTAAGTACACTAACATTTGGAGCACTGATGACACCTGCATTCTTCATTGCTTCCTGAAGGTGTGGGTCGCTGGTAAAAGCCTCCAAAACATCAGCCCCGGGAGCTTCAAAAATCATCGTTACATCATTTGGGTTTTTAACTGAAGTATAAACACCCAATTACTTGACACCAACTTTAGCACGATTGGGTTCATCTGCGTCAAAACCTATTTTCCACTGTGCGAAGTCTTTTACTTCGTGTTGCATAATTACTGTGATCATTTTTTAAATTTAAATGGTTATTGCCTACTCTATGGGGTTTTCGGCTACTCCCGTTTTATCTGCTATTTTAAGCTTTGGATTGAGTTTCCGGGTATTGCTGAAAATTTATTTCACTTTATTTCGGGAAAACAACCGCCAAGGCAAAGCTTATTATTTATTGCTCCACCGCAATATGGCCAACCTCATTTACCCGTGCCTTTAGTCCGGCTTTAATGAGCACATCGACGGCCTTTTTATTAAAGCCGGCTTCATTCAATTCTTCCAGCATTTTGATTACCCCTGCCCATAATTCCTGTGGAGGTAGTGCGGCATTTAATACTCCATAATAACCCTGCTCGTCCCTGGGGCATATGCTATATTTTATTCTTTGTGCATCATGAAAATCATAAAAGGCATCCATAAATGATTTATCCTTTCTAATAATACCAATGTATTTTACCAGTTCGGCCGTCTGTCGATCATCATCATGATTTGCATACCAGGTAACAATACTCATCGGGCAGATATTATCGAGACTAAAAGCAAACTCCTTGTTAATAAGGCGGCCGTTTTCTTTTTGATAAACATTGTAATAGCATTCCGTAGATGCTGCCCAATCGCCGCCGATTAAAACGATGCCCCCTTCTGTGGTTTTTTCAGCAAACCACTGAAGTGCGTTCTCATAGAAGGCATCTTTAAAATAAAACAGCACATTAAAGCACCTGATAACATCTTTTGGTTCAATTGCTACATCCCCGATTCCTCCCTTTACAAAAGACAGGTTACCCGTCTCGTATTTTTTGATCGGGTTTATCTCCAACTTTGGCAATTCATCGTTAGTTGGCTTATCGATTAACTCATTCAATAAATGCTCAAAACGATTTTTAGTAGCCGTTGGGTCGTTTAAAAGGTTATTCCAGTTTTCGACTGAAGGTATTGCCGGCTGGAAATATACGGTTGATTTGCTTTCATCAAGCGTGGCATAATTTCCTTCAGCATCATAAATAAGGTAAACAGGCAATGAAGGGTCAACTCCTGTAATGTGCCAATCGGGAAGATAACTTGCGGTTTCGATGGTTGTGTAGGGTGGAAATCCACAACCGATATCCATCATGGTTTTTGCACCCGAACCGATCAGGGGATTTGTTTTAATATATTGATCAACTACAGCATGGCGGCCAGGAACGGTGATGGGGGGAACCCTGCCTTCCCATGCACCAGGTAATATGCGGGCAAGCAATGTTCCCAGTATTTCGCCAAGTACAAGTGACATATCTTTTGCCGGGATAGCTGCCGAGTTCATAAAGCCAAACATCCGTTCCACAAACGCAAATACATCGGGCCTGCCAATGGGCAGTTGCAATAATTTCTCCTGGAATTGACTGGATAATTCTCCGTTGAAAAATCTTTTGTTTAAATCTTCTACAAATTGTTTTGTATTCATCTTTTTTACTTTTGGTCAGGTTTAATTTTTTAGTATCACGAAGAAATAATATCGTAGTTGTTCGTCGGGCTTATTTGACAGGCTGGGAGCATAAATGTTTTTCAAGTTTGAAAGTGACTAAAGTATGAACGGCCTTTTCAAAAAAAATGATCTCCAATAAATCGTACTATAGATTGCCATACTTCCGTATAACGGGCATGAATACTAATGATATTTATACACAATCCAACAGCTATAATAGTATAAGGTATAGGGTTTACCATCTTTCTTAGATCATTTAATAAAAGGAGTAGTACTATACTGATACCAAAATATTCAGAGATAAAAAAGGCATTAAAATCAATAGACGATCCAAAAACGATAATCAATAGCCGGGAAGAAATAGCTCCAAAAATAGTGAACACTGTGCCAATCATATATCGCTTGTGTTTAAAGACATCTTTTTTATTGATAATGGCAAGCGAGTAGAAAAGCAAAAAATTTAGTGGCGTAATAAAGTTTAATGCCTGCCAGGCGGCAACTTCTTTAAACGGCATTACACCGAGTAATTTAAGATAATTGAGCTTTGTTATCAAAATCATAGAAATAATCACTAATGGTGCTGTGGTATATGAAATCTTACCAATCAGTCTATGAGTCTTGTATTTGTTTTTGATGATCAGATAAGGTTGAATAATCAACATTATCACCCAGGAAACCATCAAAGCGCCATGAGTATGATGTATCCAACTAAATCCATGAAATTTAGGAAAATATTGCAAATAGGAGGGGTGAAAGGCTACTTGCAATAGAATGAATAGAAATGCCATTGCAATGAAAAATGCTTTGGCTGTAACGTCATACGTTTTATTTTCCTGGCTCATTTATTTTAGATTTTTTAATGGATGTATTATAAGCAGACTCAGAACAAAATACTTTGCGCAATTATTTTTTCAGTTTTAAAAACTTCGCCGCATTGTTGTAAAATATATCTTCCTTGTCCTGCTGTGTTAAAAAATCAAGACTGTTCAAAAAATCTACAGATTTGCCAATTGCATACGGCCACTTCATCTGGTCGGAGCCAAACATTACCCTGTCGAGGTAGCCTGCTTCTTTAGCGTTGCGCAAAAAATCTTTGATGGTCCTTTGCGAATTGGGTTCTACCCAAAGCATTACTGCTATATCGGTATACAACTGTGGGTAGTACGCCATCATTCTTAATGTATGCTCATGCCATTCTTCCGCACCAGCATGCATAATATAAATTCTGAGCTTTGGATACCCTACTAATACATCTTCAATTAAATAAGGATCACCCAATCTTAGCCTTGCTTTGGGCGACCATGAATAAGTACCGCCCGGATCGCCGCCACCGGTATGTACAGCCACCGGGATATCATATCTTTCGCAGATGCGCAGGTAGGGCTGCCAAATAGAATCGGCTAACGTTGTGCCATCATAGTAGGCGCCTACCTCCCCGAATACTTCTATTTTTTTGTCCTTTACCATCTGCTCAAACTTCACAGAATCCAGGCCATAATCATCCGGTGCAAAAATTAGTATCCCGGCAATTACCCGGTTGTCTTTATCTGCCGCCACCCAGTTTGCTACGCTTTCAGGATTGCCACTCACTACAGCTTTCACTACATTGTATTTTTTAAATGCTGCAAAAGTTTCCTGCATATGTGCCGTGGCATTGCCTGAAGCTTTCGTGCCATAATGGTCTTCATCAGCCTCCCGTTCTCCAAAGTCACTTTGGGTATATGAGTGCACATGCATGTCTATAATTTTTGTTTGTGCAGTTGCCGATAAAAAGGGTAGGAGCAGTGTAAGCAGGATCAGTTTCATAACTAGTGTATTTAAATTAATTTAATCTTTTATTGCCTGTTCAATCGGTTCCGTTTCAAACGATCCTTTTTTCATTTTATATTTTACCCACAAAAAAGCAAATACTGCTGTAATGCCGATAAACAAAGCTGTATTGATGTACACTTTCAATCTCAATGCTGGTGTAGGTGAGTTATTAACAAAAGCGTATGCCATACCTGCAATACCCAGTATTTGCAGCCATGGAAACAAGGGCGATTTAAATGGGCGTTGCCGGTTAGGATATTTTTTTCGAAGCACCATTAAATCAATATGTGCAATGATATAGGCAAGTAGCCAGCAACTTGCAGAAGAAATAATCAGCATTAGTAATGCGTCGGGATCTTTTCCAAATATTAGCATTGGAATAGTTACAAGGGTTACCAGGAACAAAATGCCAAACCAGGGTGTTTTCCATTTTGGGTGTAGCCTCATAAAAATATTGGGCAATTGGCCATGGTGCGCCATGCCGTACAACAGCCGCGGAATAGCTGCAAGTGAAGCACTGATCATGCCACCTGTGGTAGTGATTGCTAATACAACAATGATTATTTTACCGGCATTTCCAAAAAGTGCTTTACCTAAATCCCAATGGGGTATATCTGTGTTTGAAAGCCCGGCTGCAGGCAACACCCTCATAGCTGCAAATGCAAGTAAACTGTAAGCAATCAACATGGTTGTACTTGCCAAAAACATAGCCTTCGGAATATGTTTTTTTGGATGTTTTGCTTCCTCTATTAAATCGCATACTACTTCAAATGATATGAATGGCCACAATGCAACCAATATCAATGAAAACAAGCTGCCTCCGGAATTAGTCAGTTGATTCCAAATGGTGGATGCAGCTATTCCATTGGTTGAGGAAGTATTAAAACCGGCGAAGCCAATTACAAACAACGTCACCAACATGGTGAACGAAATAACGCTCTGTATAGACGCAAAAAGATCGATACCCAAAATGTTGAGCACGGCAAATAACCATAATAGCAGCAGGGCTACGTTCGTAAATGAACCAGGTGCAATACTATCGAGTACATGCTGTAACAGCAACAATTCTGCCGGTGCTGAAAATATAGCCGGCGCCATGTAGGCTGAAATTGCAGCAACAATTGCCGGAACGTGGCCTATAGAAACGGCTGTGAATGTGGCAATGCTGCCAGCTTTGGGCATCATAAGCGACAGCTCAGAATAGGTAGCTATGTAACAGAGCGTAAGAAGAAAAGCGATAAGTATGGCAATAAGAAAAGTACCGCCACCCAAACCAGCGCCCTGTAGTATGGCAACTACCGATGATTGGGAAACTACCAGCCCGATTGAAATAATGAACAAGGATCGCAACCCCAGCACTTTTTTCAATCCTTTTGTAACCGGTCCTTTTTGAATCATTTAATTTTATTTACCTGGCACTACCTCGATTTACGCATTCGTGTTTTATGGAGATACTATCCACGGAAGTGCTTCTCTATACAGTTATGGATCGTGGCTCACGAACCATGACTATGTTTTATATTTTCTGCAATATTTGTTGCCTTGCATCTAAACCAAAAGTATTTTGCACTGCGTTATAATACTCTTCATCCGTAGCGGCATTCCAGTCTACATATTCTTCATCTGTCATAGATGCCCGCCATTCCAAAAATGGAATTGCATCGGGCCCAACCGGGTAGCGCAATTGCCAACTGTTACTTTCTGCAATTTCTAAAATTTTATCCGCCACCAGGTTTGGCTGTGTAGGTGTTTTAAGTGAAGCCGCAAACAAACCCGCAAAGCGTTTCGATTGCGGATAAATGGAATTTTCACTTATACTGATATCGTTGGCCATTTGAGTATTGATGATGCCGGGCTCTACAATGGCTACCCTTATATTGTGTGCTTTTACTTCCTGTGCCAATGCCTCACTCACCGCCTCCAATGCAAATTTGCTGGCAGCGTAGGCGCCTAAAGGTGAGTTTGCAATTTTACCGGCAATACTCGCTACATTGATGATGCAACCATTTTTGTTTTTGCGCATCAATGGCAATAATGCTTTTGTACATCTGAGTACTCCAAAATAATTTGTTTCCATCACGTCTTTAAAGTCGGCCATTGTCAATTCTTCTATTGAACCATGCCTTTCAATGCCGGCATTATTTACCAATACATCGATGGAATCATTTTCTTCCAAAATAGTTTCCATGCATTGCTGTACAGAATTATCACTATCTACATCCATTGCATGAATGGTCATTGACAATGATTCCTGTTTAATTTGTTGCCTGAAGGCAGAAGCCAGTTCAGGGTTGCGCATGGTGGCAAAAACCCTGTAGCCTGCCCTGGCAAATGTGAGGGCAGTTTGCAGGCCGATGCCTTTACTGGTGCCTGTGATAATTGCTGATTTCATCTTTTTTGTTTTAGTATGTTATAGAATTTGTATTGGTTATTTTAGCCAGGATTTCGGCTTGTGAACCTGGATGTTTTTGCTTCCCGGCATCTTACTATTGCTTATTATAAACAAAGCTCTTTTTCTCCATGTCATTGTCAATGTAAGTTTCGGTAAGTTGGATAATGTCTTTTGGCATCAGGTCAAATTGAAGCCGCCAATAATACCCGGAAGGATTGTTCGCCTCTTGAAAAATATTATTACCAACATACTCAAACTTGTTGCCAAAGGCCTCATTTTTCATCCATAAAGTATTTTCACTTTCGAAGAACTCAATCACCTTTTTCTTACCAGTTGTCGCTGAATAAATGCCGGTTAATTTATCAATGGTTGCCGCTTCTACAGGCAAAATCTTCGACATGCCCACATTGTAGGTGACTTTATTGATGCCATTGGGTAATTTTTCAACATCAAGTATCCTGCTTTTGGCATTTTTAGAAGAGGCGTATGGGTCTTTACCAATGTGGGTATCACCCTTAAAATAAAGCTGTGTTATCAATGGCTGGTAACCATCAGCCGAAATCATTAAATGAAAATGTGCAGGCCGTATAAGCCCACCACCGGCATTGTAGGCTACCGGTAAAATGGTGGTAAAAGAATAGCGGCCATTTTCATCGGCATATGTTGTTCCCCTAAAACGAAATGCAGCAGAGCTATTATCATATACCCCCAGGTTATCGCAATGCCATAATTCAATTTTTGCATTTTTGTAGGGTGTTTTACAATCGTTGTGCCTTATGATGCCGCTTAACTCAACCAGGTTACCTGTTTCACCATTAATGATAAAGTTATTTCGCACCGGGCTGCCCGGGCGGTAAAACGGGCCGAGGATATCCGTGGTGGTTTCACAATCGCCTTCATAGTTGTTACCATTGAACCGCACAAAACCGCTGGTGCTTACAGCCATTGCACACAGTGCTGTATTTTTTATAAAATTTCTGCGTTGCATAAGTTTTGTATTTTGATGTTAAAAAATAATTTCATCAATTGAGCCTATCCATTCCTTCAATTGCGCGGTAAGGCGTCTTAAAAAAATCATCTATGGTTTCGTTAAACTGCCTGCTGTAATTAATGGGTGTTGCATGCCCCGAGTTAGGCAGTATCCATAAATAAGATTGCGGAATATTTTCAGCAATTAATAATGTATGTCTTGGCAACAGTGCATCATGGTCGCCGCCAATAACAAGGGTGGGGCATTTGATGGTGTGCAATTGTTGCAGGGTAATATTCGGCTCCCTGGTCATCATCTCCAACAGTTTGTATTGATTTTTTTCTTCCGGCGTTTTTTTTGCTGTCTTTAAAGTATCCACCATGCCGGCTAACCAAACAAAAAGGCCCGGTTCAACAGCGGTACTATCGGGCCATAAATTGGCGCCGGTTATTGCGAGCTTTTTTACTTTTTCGGGATGTCGGATGGCCAGCAGTAAACCATTGTTACCACCATCGCTCCAGCCAATTACGTAGCACGAATCGAGGTGAAGATAATTGAGTAATGCATCCAGGTCGTCCGCCATCATATTGTAGTCCAGGGAATCGCCGGTGTCAATCGTTTTTCCCTGCGCCCTGCTGTCGGCAAGAATCACTTTATATTCTTTTGAAAAGTAAGGGATCTGTTTGGCAAAATCTTTAATGCTGCCACCATTGCCATGAATGATGAGCAGCGGTTTACCTGTGCCATGAATTTCGTAATATATGTTTATGCCCCGCAAGGCAACATACTGCCCCGCTTTTGGGTTGTTGCCATATGCAGGTTCGGATTGAGCATACGCAAATCCTGTAAGAATGATTGTGACAAGTGTAATTAAGAATTTTTTGTGCATTAATTGATGTGTTTTGTTTAGAAGAAAATGATACAAGAATTGCATACTATTTATAGGCGATGGCTGCGCTTGTTGGGCCTGCTAATGATAGCAGTTCTGTTGATTTAAAGCCTACGATTTTTGCCCACCTGTTAAAATCGGCGAAAGTATAATCGAACCCGGTGCCTGTTTCAATCAGCATATTCAAACTCATCATCATCCCAAATACATTTTCTTTTCTTTCATTGTCTATTATGTTTTCAATGGCCACAAATGCGCCACCTTCAGGCAATGCCTGGTAGGCTTTAATCATTAGTGCCAATTTTTTTTCTTCATCCCAATCGTGCAGAATATTTCCCATTACAACAATGTCGGCGCTGGGCAGGGCGCCTGAAAAAAAATCTCCGCTAGCTGTTTTCACCCTGTCACTTAGCTGAAATTTTTGAATGGTTTCTTTTGCTATGGGCTCCACAGGCGGCAAGTCGAAACTGGTGCAATACATGTGTGATTGGTTTTTTGCCACCATGATGGATAGCATCGCTGCAGAACCGCCTGCATCTGTCAGTGTTTTATATTTGGAGAAATCAAATTTCTGTGCAAAGCCAATAAATCCGCCCATTTGCACGC
>JBGSIG010000589.1:0-2609 GCA_041742655.1 Ferruginibacter sp.
AGCAACCGTTTACATACAAAAAATTACTGCAATATTTTTTGCAAGGACTTTTAATTTTAGCGCCCATTTCTATAACTTTTTGGGCTATTGCTACCGCATTTGGTTTTATAGATGGTATTTTGCCCAACCTGGTCCATGCTATTTTTCCTTCATTAATGGAAGATGCTCAGGGTCGTATTAAAAGTATTCCCGGACTTGGGTTTGTGGTAGTTATATCATTGGTATTACTGGTGGGGTACGCATCGTCATCATTTATTTTTACAAAAACAGTTGAGGCCTTTGATAAGGTTTTGGAAAAAACGCCGGGGATAAAATTCATTTATTCTACTTTGAAAGACTTTTTTGAAGCCTTTGCAGGAGAGAAGAAAAAATTTACCCATAATGTGCTTGCAAATGTAGACGACAATGATGTGTGGAGGATTGGATTTGTTACCCGGGATGATATGACGGAATTTGGATTTAAAGAATACGTGGCTGTGTACGTGCCGATGTCTTATTCTGTTGCGGGCAATGTGTATATCATTCCAAAAACACGGGTGAAGCCCATCACCAATATAAGCGCTGCGCAAACCATGAAGTTTGCAGTAAGTGGTGGTGTTACGGATGTAGAAGATCCCGTTGCCACTGTACGGTAGTTGATGCTTATTTCTAAAACCGGCAATATATTTTAGCGAGTCTGGTAGCATAAAACTTTTTAAGTTGAAACGTATATTACTTATAACAGCGCTTTGCTTTATCACAAAAAATTGCTTTTGTTGGGGTTTTTATGCTCACCAGAAAATAAATTACTACGCAACCTTTTTATTGCCACCAGAAATGCTGGTATTGTACAAACCGAATATTGCTTTTATAAGCGAACATTCTGTAGATCCCGACAAGCGCCGCTATGCCGTGGCAGCAGAAGGGCCAAGGCATTATATAGATATTGATCATTACGGCGAGTATCCCTACCTGGACTTGCCACGTAAATGGAAAGATGCATTGAATAAATTTGGCGAAGATTCATTGCAGCTATATGGCATTGTGCCCTGGCATATACAAATAATGTTAAACAGGCTTACCACTGCTTTTAAAGAAAAGAACTTCAGTACTATTTTGAAACTTAGCTCCGAAATTGGACATTACATCGCCGATGCACATGTACCCCTACATGCCAACACTAATCACAACGGCCAATACACAAATCAAAAAGGCATACATGGATTTTGGGAGAGCCGGATACCGGAATTATTGGCTGAAAAAGAATTCGATTTTTTTATTGGAAAAGCTATGTATATTGAAATGCCCTTAGAGTTTACCTGGGCAAGGGTATTGGAAAGCGCCAAAGCTTCCGACTCGGTGCTGCAATTTGAAAGAGAACTTACCAGGCAATTTCCGCCTGACCAAAAATATGCTTTTGAAAACAGGAATGGTATTGTGATAAGGCAATACTCTACAGCATTTACAATTGCGTTTAATAAAAAATTACAAGGCATGGTAGAAAGAAGAATGCGGCAGTCTATTTTTGCAGTGGCATCTTTTTGGTATACGGCATGGGTTAATGCGGGTCAGCCCGATCTTAAAAATTTAGGAAAGCAGCAATTTTCGGAATCAGCTTTAAAAGAGTTTGACAAATTAAATGACTCCTGGAAAAAGCAATCAAAAATTATCGGGCGTGAAGAAGAATAAACCAAGCGAAACTTAACTAAAAAAAAGATTGAAAAGTAATTCTTTTTGTAATTTTCTACAAATGCCTATCGCCATTATTTAACAAAAGGCGTTTTTGATTTAGTGTTTGGTGGCATAAAACTTGTTCTCATATTAGAAAGATTGCAAAAAACAAGGCCAATGTATACTACTAATTTTATTTACCAGGCACCTGCAGAAGTTTTAGAAAGTTTACGGAAATTATTTTCGGTACTGCTCCTCGAAAGTGAACATATTCAACAGGCGGCAGGCAGTACAAACGATCGGCAACTAAGAAACACTTTAATACAATTTATTCAATCGAGCAAACAATATGCTAACGAATTAAAATGCCAGTTTGAAAGTCTTGGAGGTGGTTTGAATGCAAATGAATCCAACTTGTTGTCTGTGAAAAATAATGACGTTATAAAATTGAACGGTTCAAAAGAGATTCTTGAATACTGTTGTAATTGTGAATCGAGGGTGCTCAGTGCATACCGGGAAATTTTGCATCACGCATTCATATTAAAAGATCTTAGGGGAATCATCCGCCATCAGCTTAATGAAATGCTTTGTTCTTTTCTACAATTTAAAATGCTGAAGGGTTCTTTTTAACACTCAATTTATTTCAACTCCTCTTTGCTGCCGCCGTTCAATTTTTTTTCATGACGATTTTTCGCCTCATCTAGTGAACAACCTTTAAAAAGGTCATGTTCTTTCTCGGCCAGCGCAGACAACTTAATGTAAAACTCTTTCAACGCCATTAATTCATCTTCGGTTAAATCTTCAATATCAACCAGCCGATTACTCGCTTTTTCGCTTGAAGATATCAACTCGTTTAACTTTAACGGAATGGCCATGGTATCTTTATTTTGCGATTGCTGAATTACGAATACCATCAAAAAAGTAATGATTGTTGTACCTGTATTTATTACGAGCTGCCA
>JBGSIG010000590.1:0-3043 GCA_041742655.1 Ferruginibacter sp.
GTTCAACATAATACCCGATCCTACCGGGCATTCCACTTTTAGATTATCTCCGTAAAATTCTCCATACTTTCGAATGGAACGAATGATAAGGTAATTGATAGGAACCCATACAGGACCACGCCAGTTGCTGTTGCCTCCAAAAAGGTTACTGGTTGAATCACCAGGGTCGTATTGAATTTCGTATTTAATGCCATCAATGGTTACTGAATAAGGGTTGGCGTGGTGGTATTTTGATAAGGCCCTGATGCCTCCGTCCGATAAAAACTCATCCTCGTTGAGCATGCGATTCAATAAATGTATCAGCCGGTCTTTTTTCACCAGTGATATTAATATTTCTTCTCCATCACCATGCTCTTCATTGGGCCAAAACAGGTTATTTTTAGCCCGGTAATTTTCAAACCAGTCTATGCGCTTTTTAAAATCGGGTAGGCGTTTAAAAATTTCAGTATCCATTATACTTACTGCAAACAGGCCGGTCAAACCAACAATACTTTGTATACGCAATTGCATAGGTACCGCGTCCGCTCCTGTACGTAGCGCATCATAGTAAAATTTATCTTCATCATTCCAAAGACTGTGACTATTAAGTGCTTCAGAGATCAATACAAAGTGTTCAAAAAATTTGGTGGCGGTATCTTCAAAAGCTTTATCCTCCTGCGCTATGGTAAGCGCCATATCCATCATGTTGAGCGCATACATGCCCATCCAGCTTGTTCCGTCCGCCTGCTCCAGGTGCATCTGGTCAGATAAATGATGACTGCGGTTAAATACCCCAATATTATCCAGGCCCAAAAAACCCCCTTCAAAAATATTGTTGCCATTGCGGTCTTTTCGGTTTATCCACCAGGTAAAATTGATCAGCAGTTTCTGAAAAACTTTCTTCAGGAAAATAATATCCCCTTCGCCGCTGGTTTCCTTTTCAATACGGTAAACTTCCAGGGCCGCCCATGCCTGCACCGGGGGGTTGACGTCGCTAAAATTCCACTCGTAGGCAGGTAACTGGCCATCGGGTTTCATGTACCATTCCCGCATTATTAACAGCAACTGGTTTTTAGCAAATTCAGGGTCAACCATTACCAGTGAAATACAGTGAAAGGCTAAATCCCATGCGGCGTACCACGGATACTCCCACTTATCGGGCATGGCTATAATATCCTGGTTTTTTAAATGTGTCCAGTCGCTGTTACGGCCATTTTTCTTGCCATCATTTACGGGAGTTAGGCCATCACTGGTAGTAAGCCAGCGTTCTACATCATAATGGTAATACTGTTTGCTCCAAAGCATTCCGGCCAGGGCCTTGCGTTGTATATTTTTTAGATCGTCTGAAATATTATTGGGTAAAATGGTTTTATAAAAGTCATCGGCCTCGCTTTTTCTCACGGTGAATATCTTTTCGAAACCTTTGGTAAAGGGTTTATCATCTTGCCTATTGGTAAGGCGGCAGTAAATAGATTTTGTTTCGCCACCTTTTACTTCTAATTTATATACCGGCGAAAATTTTGTGCCTTCCTTCCGGCTTCTAAGTTTTTTTATGTTGGTGCCGCTGATGATGGCATCGTGAAAGGCATCTTTTACAAAAGGACTTTCATTTGTTTCTCCGGTTGTTTTATGCAGGTTTGTTTCGTTATCCGTAAAAAGGCAATCATCCGGAGGTTGAAAATAAAGATAGTAGTTACCCAATCTCTTGTGATTTACCTTAACCGATGTTTTATTTAAAAAACTAATACTGGGTTTAGCATCTTCGGGCGAATACACCCAACGATTGTAGAACCATAAAGTTGGCAGCACAGTCAGCGGCGCCGCAACAGAGCCCCGGTTTGTAATGTCAATTTTAATAAAAATATCCTGCGAGTTCTGTTTGGCATAAGTAATATTTACATCAAAATATTCATCGTTGTCAAATACGCCGGTATCCAAAATTTCATATTCCGGTTCCAGCATGGTGCGGCCGCGGTTGGTGGTTTTTAAGTCCTCGTACGGAAATTCCTGTTGAGGATATTTATATAAATATTCCATATAATAATGCGTTGGAATATTGTCCTGGTAATAATATAATTCCTTTACATCCTCGCCATGATTGCCTTCGTAATTACCGAGGCCAAATAAACGTTCCTTCAAAATTTTGTCTTTTCCATTCCACAATGCCACTGCAAAACACAAGTTCTGAAAATAATCAGAGATGCCTGCAAGACCATCTTCTCCCCATCGGTAAGTTCTAAAGTGCGACTGGTCGAATGGCAGATAGCCCCATGCATCGCCGTGGGTGCCATAGTCTTCTCTTACTGTGCCCCACTGACGTTCGCTAAGGTATGGGCCCCATTGCTCAAGGGGAATAGGTTTTTTATAATTAACAGTTAACCGCTGGTGTTCTGCTGACATATTTTTTATATAAAATGATTTTATTAAACGATGATTATTAAAAGTTTTCATCGGATAATAACTGCAAAAATAAGTCTTTTAAAAAGGTTGATTAATTTGATTGCAAACAAAAAATATCAACCGTTTGCAGTGTTCATCAAAATAGGAAGAAATGGAGTAGGTGGATATGAAAGCCTATAAAATGCAAAGTAAATTTTTGAATAGCAATTTTTCGTTTACTAAATTTTGTAGAAAAAAAGCTTTTAGAAAAACTCAACAATATTTTACACAAATCATCACATTGTATTCTGTACATGTTCAATTAGTCTTTATATTTTTGCTGTCCATTTTACATGGAACACAAACAGAATAAAACAACAATGAGCATATCGGCCCACAATATTCCACAGCGCACTGTGTACCCCATATTACTTACCATCGCCTTTACGCATTTTATCAACGACCTGTTGCAGGCTATCATACCCTCGGTGTACCCAATGATCAAAACAAGTTTTAGTTTAAGCTTTGCACAAATAGGGATGATAACATTCACGTTTCAACTAATGGCGTCTTTGCTTCAGCCGTTTATTGGAATTTATACTGACCGAAAACCACAGCCTTATTCACTTGTAATAGGAATGGGTTTTACGCTGGCCGGGCTGGTATTATTATCCCAATCCTGGAG
>JBGSIG010000591.1:0-1682 GCA_041742655.1 Ferruginibacter sp.
GAAATTATCCGCCATTGGGAAATGTTGTACTCCATTTCGATGCAGAATAAGAGAAAGGGTTTTTCATTTTTAAACTATAAGGATGGCATGGCCATGTTTAAAGGCAACAGTAAATATGTAAAGCAATTAAATGAAATACAGTTTGAAACAACAATGGCTGACGAAGTGGTTCAGCAAACGCATTTGCAGCCTCAGTTAAGGGTGGTAAGATAACGGCTTTGTTTCAAAATCAGGAATTCAGCTTTCAAAAATTAAATAATGAACACGATTACTGCAGAAGAAGCCAGAATTAATGAGCAATATAAAGGGCATAAAAAATGGCTCAAATGGGGCCCATATTTAAGTGAAAGGCAGTGGGGTACAGTAAGGGAAGATTACAGTAAAGATGGGAATGCCTGGGATTATTTCCCTCACGACCATTCCCGTTCTAAAGTTTATCGATGGGGAGAGGATGGTATTGCAGGCATAAGTGATGACAGACAACGAATTTGTTTTTCCCTTGCCTTATGGAATGGGAAGGACCCCATTTTAAAAGAACGCTTATTTGGATTAACCGGCAATGAAGGCAATCATGGCGAAGATGTAAAGGAATTGTATTACTACTTGGATAATAACCCTTCACATTCGTACATGAAGCATTTGTACAAATATCCACAAAATGAATACCCATATAATGAATTGATTGAACTTAATAAACTGCGGTCTAATCAAGAACCCGAGTATGAGATATTGGACACTGGCATTTTTAATGACAATAAATATTTTGACGTTTTTACAGAATATGCAAAAAATGAGGATGAAGATATTTGCATAAAAATTGAAATTCATAACAGAGCCAACGAAGGAGCATTTATTGCTGTTTTGCCAACTTTACACTTACGCAACTTGTGGGCATTTGAATTAAACTATAAAAAACCTGTTATTAACTTACTGAATTCTAATAGTGGATATGGTGAAGTACAAATAGAACATGCGTTAGATGATAATTACCATTTCTATTTTGATAATTCTGTTCGCAATCTTTTTACGGAAAATGAAACCAACCTTGAGAAATTATATGCAGTTCCCAATGCAACAGCTTTTGTAAAGGACAGTTTTCACGCAGCGGTCATTACAAACAATTACGATGTATTTAATGAAAAGAAAGGTGGCACCAAATTTTCGCCGATGTACGAATTTAATATTGCTGCCCTTTCATCAGTATCAATAAAACTCCGCTTAAGCAAGAATAAAATTGATGACCCATTTTCGAATTCATTCAATGAAATATTTCATCAACGTATTGCAGAAACCGATTCCTTTTATAACAGTATTTCAAAAGCAGTTACTGAGGATGAAAAAAATATTCAGCGCCAGGCCTTTGCCGGAATGCTCTGGAGTAAACAGTTTTATCACATTGATATTCCCCGCTGGTTAAATGGAGACCCCGGACAAATAGCGCCGCCAGCCAGCAGAAAACAAGGTAGAAACCATCAATGGCATACACTTAACAATGAAGACATTATTTCTATGCCCGATAAGTGGGAATATCCCTGGTATGCAGCATGGGATCTGGCTTTTCATTGTGTACCATTAGCCGTGTTAGATGCACAGTTCGCCAAGGAGCAACTGATACTTTTCCTGCGTGAATGGTATATGCATCCTAACGGACAATTGCCCGCCTACGAATGGAATTTGAGTGA
>JBGSIG010000592.1:0-5868 GCA_041742655.1 Ferruginibacter sp.
CAATAATAAGGCATGCCCAATTTTGTAATAAATTCAAAAGCTGCATCGGCCTTATCCTTTGCCCTCTCTACTGCATCCGGTTTTTGGTCCCATGGATGCACATGTGTTGGTTCGCCAAACGGATCTGCACCGTTACCTACAAACGAATGCCAGTAAGCGCAGGCAAATCGCAAATATTCTTTCATGGGCTTTCCGGCCACTATTCTGTATTCATCGTACCAACGAAAGGCGAATGGATTATCACTTTCGATGCCCTCAAACTTTACAGGGCCGATACCTTTAAAAAACTCTTTGTTTCCTGTTACTACTGACATGTTTTTTTAGTTTGTCCCTATCCGCTGATGACGAATAAGGAAGTTTAGAAATTATGTTTTTAATTGTTATTTACTTATTTTATTGGCTATCAGCAATTGGATGCAACTTCAAAAAAATATGCAATTTTCATTAAAATCGTGATCACATGACCTCATCCCTACCTCCCGATTTTTTCGGGACAGGCTTTCTCCAAAGGAGAAGGAACTCGAAGATTGAAACGAATAATATTTAGTTCAACATCAATTTTCATTTTGCACCCAATTGCGGATATCACTCTTATTGATTTATTTGACCAACATTAATTTTTCATTTGAGCTTCATCCTATAGCTATCGGATGGAGTCGCATTATTCGTCATTTATTTTTTATGGCCACCTCATTCAATTCACAAAAACTTTTTGTGAATGTTACGGATCACACATTCAAATTTTTATCTAGCAACTTTTTCCATTCACCATACAACTCATCATATAATGTTGCCTGTGTTGGCTCTACAAAATTCAATGGATCTGTATTGGCAAATGCTTCTTTTGCCGTTTTGTAATAGCCAACCCCAATACCTGCACCTTTTGCCGCTCCCACACTACCATCACTTTCATGTAACTCTACCGTTACATTGGTTGCATTTACAAAACAGCTGGTAAATACATCACTTAAAAACATATTGGCCTTACCTGCACGGATAACCGAAGGACGCATACCATTCTCCCGCATAATATCCAGGCCATACCTGAATGCAAAAGCTATCCCTTCCTGAGCGGCCCTGAATAAATGGGCCGGGCCATGTACATTAAAATCAATATTGTGTATATGGCTTTGCACCAGCTTATTCTCCAGCATACGCTCTGCCCCATTTCCAAACGGCAGCATTTGCAAACCATTGCTTCCGGGTGCAATAGCAGCAGCCGCTTCATTCATTTGCGGGTAAGTGTATGTATTGCCGGTAATATTTTTTATCCAGCTATTTAAAATACCGGTACCATTAATACAAAGCAATACGCCGATTCTTTTTTGTTGTTGCAAAAAATTTACGTGTGCAAAACTGTTAATCCTTGATTGCTGATCGTACACCAACTCGTCGCTTACGCCGTAAATAACACCGGAAGTTCCCGCTGTAGCAGCTACTTCGCCGGGATCGAGCACATTTAAGGATAAAGCATTATTGGGCTGATCGCCGGATTTGTAGGTAACAGGAATTCCCTTTGGCAACGATAAATATTCAGCAATGAAATCATGAATAGTTCCATGCGCCGTAAAAACATCTTTCAGTTCAGGAATCACATCCTGGTCAAACCCAAAATAATTAAATACATCTTTCGATAATTGTTGCTCTTTAAAATCCCAGAAAATCCCTTCGCTTAACGAAGAGATTGTAGTAGTAATTTGCCCCGTTAATTTCATGGCGATAAAATCGCCGGGCAACATTATTTTATTAATTTGTGCGTAAAGTCCGGGTTCATTTTCTTTTACCCACGCCAATTTTGCGGCTGTAAAATTTCCCGGCGAATTCAATAAATGCTGCAAACATTTTTCATGGCCGATAGCATCAAAAGCTTTGTTGCCAATTTCAACAGCTCGGCTATCGCACCAGATAATACTGTCACGCAAAACCTGTTGATTTTTATCTACGCACACTAATCCATGCATTTGATAAGCTATGCCAATTGCAATGATATCTTTTGGATCATATTTTTTTGTGGTATGGGCTTTTAAAATGGCCTGTTGCACATTTTGCCACCACATATCAGGGCTCTGCTCGGCCCATCCTTTTTGCAAAGCGGTTATCCCCGTCTCGGTATCGGGATATTGCACAGTGGTAATACATTGTTGCGATGCTGCATCTACAATGGCAACCTTAATAGAAGAAGTTCCTACATCAATACCTAATAATAACATTGAATACTTTTAAGGCGTGGTGATACAATCGTTTTTTCGAAGTGTGAAGTTCTATATTTTTATGCCCGGCCACAACTGCTATATTTAAAATAAAATATGTTATCCTGTCAGATGTTTATAATTTTATACAGAATAAATGATAAGATAGCAGCTTATTGGATTTTGATTGCATTCCAGATTGCCCCAGCTAAAAGTGCTTGGTGGGAACACCAACTGCGGCTCCGAGATAGCAGCTTATTGAGTTGTTACCAAAAAACAAGCAGCGTGATTTATGATTATCGGTTTCTTCAACGCTATGCTAAACTCTTTCCTGAATCAGGTAATTTAGAATAAATCAAAGCCATCAAAAACAATTGCTACAATTTATTTTTGATGGCTTTGAAAATTTAGAAAAATGCTTCAGCTAGACAGACTATACATACTTCGTTACGCCTGGTACTGCAACAGGATAATACCCATCTGCATTTGGCACTATTGGTGCCGCTGCATTAAAGTCATATACTTTTGGTTGCAAATCAAGTCCACAGTTTAAAGCCTTATCCATTTCTACAGTCTGCCCGCTGTAGGTAGCCATTCTTCCCAGTATCGAACTCATGGTACTCATTGCACCATTGTCTGCGTCAGCAAATTTATATTCACCTTTTGCAACGGCTGCAAACAGTTCGTCATGTTCCGTTTGGTAGGGATTGTTTTCTTTTTCTTTATCAAACTGGTAAATCACTTTACCCTTACTGTCGAGAATGTTAGCCGCACCGGGCTGTATCCGGCCTTTGGTACCAATCAACAGTTCGTCCACTTTACTCATTGTGCCGGGTATATGACGGCACTGGCTGTTGAGGACGCTGCCATCAGCATAAGTAAACTCTACATAATGGTGGTCGAATATTTCTCCATTGTCTTTTCCTTTGCGTACCTGCCTGCCGCCCATCCCTTGTGCTTTTACCGGATAGCTGCCTTTAAACCAGTTTATGACATCTATGTTGTGAATATGTTGTTCGGTAATATGATCGCCGCACAACCAATTAAAATAATACCAGTTGCGCATTTGATATTCCATTTCTGTCTGGTTGTATTTACGCGGCCGCACCCATACGCCATCGTTGTTCCACCATGCCTGTGCAGAAGTGATGTCACCAATCATATCCTTACGTTTATATAATTCAATGTAGGAATTCTGGTAGTGTCTTTGCAAGCCAACCACTACGTTTAATTTTTTTTGTTTTGCCAGAGCAGCCGTTGCAATTACTTTTTGAATGCCCACCGGATCGGTAGCTACGGGTTTTTCCATAAACACCTGTTTGCCCTGCTTAATGGCTTCTTCAAAATGAATTGGCCTGAATCCGGGAGGAGTTGCCAGCAATACAACATCGGCCAAAGCAATGGCTTGTTTATAGCCGTCAAAGCCTGTAAACTTTCTTTCTTCAGGAACATCTATTTTCCCCTTAAGATCGCCCCGGCCACCCGTTGATTCAGCTATCTCTTCGCTGTTCAGTTCTTTATAACAGGTATCTAAATTATCCCTGAAAGCATCGGCCATAGCCACCAATTTTACATTTTGTTTACTCAGCAAGGCCTGCGTAGCGGCACCGGTTCCACGTCCGCCGCAACCTATCAGTGCTATTTTAATAACATCATCGGCGCCCGAAAAATAATTGGCATTTGATATCAATGGTGCGGCTATTAATCCACCGGCAAGGAGTGTTCCCTGGCGTAAAAATTCCCTGCGGGAAGCATTGGAAAGTTTGGAAGCATCGTTGTTCATAATTGATTGTAGGTTTATTGTTTTAAAAATAAATATATGGTGCTTAGTGATGTGTTAAACTTTATAAATAGTAAAATAACGTGTTCTGTCCTAGTTCAAAAACCTGTTCAGTCTGCAGATTCAAGGTGGACCGCTTTATTAACTCAGTCACAATACATTTTATAAAGCCGTTATATTATATTATTGTTACTGGCATTTTCGTTAATCGTTTGCCCGTACTGACCTCACCCCCCGCCCTCTCCAAAGGAGAGGGAGCCTGACTCTGCTAATGTAAAGTGCTTTCGAAATACCAAGACTAAAAACTTCCAGTAAAAATGCTTTTATCTAAATTCGGTCACCAATTGATATTCACTTTTTACTTTTGACTATATAATATCTTTTCAAGTTTGCAAACTCCCCCAAATCAGACATCAAAAATCCGACAGCTATCGGATCAGACATTGTATTTTAGTTACCAAGATATTGTTTATAAAATTCGTTTGCTTGTTCTGCCGCCGGCTGCTGCAACGGGCGAATAATTCTAAACCCGACAAATGGTGCATCTGTGAGCCACCACTTACTTTTTGGTATCTGCGGGTCACGCCGGTTCCATGACGGGTCAGATTTAAAACGATTGGCACTTCTTAACTTGTTGGCTTCATCCATATAACTGCCGCCCCGTAAGGCTTTCGGATAATTGGATTTGGTTGGTGCCACAATAGGATTATCAGCTTTGTCAGCCATGCTTTCCAGTAGCTTTTCGTCATAATGATCCATTGTCCATTCGCTAATATTGCCAAGCATATCAAATAAGCCCCATGCATTTGGCAATTTCAAGCCAGTTTTCTGAAATTTATTGTCGCTGTTATTTTTATACCATGCATATTTGTCCAGTTGCTTTTCGTCGTTGCCAAAATAATAACTGGTGGTGGTGCCGGCCCTGCAAGCATACTCCCATTCAGCTTCCGTGGGCAGGCGATAGAACACACCCGTTTTATTGTACAACCACCTGCAATACATGATGGCCGCACGTTGCGATAGACTATTTACGGGATACCCACCTTCTTTACCCATGCCCAAACTAAAATCAATGTATTGCGGGCTTGGCCTTGTAACGGCGTCTAATTTGGAGTTTTCACTGGTGGTTGCGTCATTGTAAAATACATCATATTCATCCCTGGTAACTTCATAAGCTCCCATCCAGAAAGCCGCGATAGTAACCATTCGCTGAGGCCCTTCATCTTTTTTCCTGCTTTCGTCCTTATCACTGCTGCCCATTAAAAAACTGCCCGCCTTAATAGGTTCCATTTTGCATTGAATGGCTGAGCCCGGTACTGTAAATTGATAGGTTGAAAAAGTTTTTGCTGTATCCTGCGCAAAACTGAATTGGCAGTCAGCTATAATAAATAATACAAAAAATAAACTCTTCACGATGGCTAAAAAAATTAAGATGCGGAAGGTAAGGAATAAACTGAAATAAACATTCGTGTTACGGTTGTTTCCAATATGTTGCAAAGCCTTTTGTAGCATAAAAAACCAGCTTCCCTTTTTTTAGTTCTCCAATCAATAATTCTGCAACGCATTGAGCTGCCAGCTTTTTAGCTTTTTTGATGGGAAGAATACTGCAGGCTGTGGCCAGCCAATCCGCTGTGGTACCGTCATTGGCAATCACGGTTACATTCCGTTGAAACGTAACACCGTAGCCCGTTCGGGGATCAATGATGTGCGAATACCGTTTTCCGTTATGTTCAATAAATTGGTACACATCACCCGACGTAATAACCGCTTTATTTTGTACCAGCAGGGTTTGTGGCAAAAGCTCGTCCATTGTTTCTGGAATGTTTACTCCAACCGTCCACCCGCCGGTACCTGGTGGCGCACCACTCGTAACGATGTCGCCGCTGGCATTTACCAACG
>JBGSIG010000593.1:0-2852 GCA_041742655.1 Ferruginibacter sp.
AACCATAACATGAAAGAAACGGGCAACCGAGTTATGGAAAATTTGCGAGATGGCAAAACTGCCGAGGTTTTGAATGTCGGAGAAAACAAAGAAAAAGGGTTAGACATAAAAATCGTAGGGATACCGACTGAAGCGAGCATCGAAGCCATGATTTTAAAACACTTGGCCCATGGACATGACCCAAAACAACATATGCTCAACATTACCACCACTAACAAAGGGCTTTACCTACCTTTTTTAAAAAAATACGAGTTTGACTTAAGCAAGGTTACATTTGGCCCTGCGAAAACCGCTGCGCCCTCTGCTCCATCGCAAGAAAGCGATCTGGGATCGCTTATAAGGAACTTCAAAATGTGATTGAGAGCTATTACAAATACGGAGGATCTAGATTGCTTCGTCGCAAGCTCCTCGCAATGACGCGCCTTGTTTGCTTCGTCATTGCGATACCGAGTGCAGCGAGGGAGAAGCATATATGGACTCGTCCTATTTGTGAAGGTTTTTTTAGTTCTGACAGATAAGTAAATTGCAGTCATATATTCGGCATCGTAATGAATCAAATTTAATACTGATTCGTGCCCTGATGAAATCCGCTCTCTACCTCCTAATCAATCCAACGGCCTTTATAGGCCTTTGCTTCTAACAGGTTTTGGTAGAGCTGGTCTTACCTATTTTGTCATCACTTCTTTACTCTTCGCAAATTCATGAACTCATTTATTGTTAATCAAATTCCAAGCTGCTTTTATGCCGGTTTATACGCTTCATTGTTCTTTAGCATTGCCAATATTATCCGCGCATTTTTATTCGCTACCGCAACACAGGTGCGATTTACTCCCGCTCGTACCTTAAGCCGATTTATCCATTCGCTTCTCGCATCTGCTTTTTTACTCGCATATAAAACAACCGAACGGGCCCCATGAATCAGTAATTGGCGTAAATAACTATCGCCATGCTTACTAATTCCCAATAAACGTTCTCGGCCTCCACTTGAATGCTGCCTAGGGACTAATCCTATAAACGCAGAAAAATGTCGACCATTTTTAAAATCCTTAGGGTTACTTATCGCTGCGGCCACAGCAACCGCAGTTATAGGCCCTACACCTTCTACTCCCTGTATTTGCTTACACACCGTGTTCTCTGTTGCAATATTTTTTATTCTAAGGCCATATTGCATAATTTGTTCTTCTAGCGATAATAACAGATTGTATTGCATCTCCAACATTTCTTTAAACATCACCGTCAATTGATTATTTTGCATCCTATCAAATAAGCCAGGCAATGCTTTTTTCAAATGCGATAAACCTTTGGGCATAACTAAACCATATTCAGACAATAAACCCCTTAATTGATTGCTCATTTTCGTCCTTATTTCTATACAACCTTCTCGTAATCGCAATAAACTTTGCATGTCCTGCTGTCCTAGGGATTTGGGCGAAACATATCTCATGTTTGGTCGGCTTGCTGCCTCAACAATAGCCTCTGCATCATTGCGATCATTTTTATGGCCTTTTACAAACGGCTTTACAAATTGTGGGCTAATTAACTTCACCTCATGTCCATGTTCTTTAAAAGTTCGTGCCCAATGATTTGCCCCTCCACACGCTTCCATAACAAGTGTGCATTTGGGTAAATTCATAATAAATTCCGACAATTTATTACGCGAAAGCGTTTTTTTTAATACCGTCTTGCCATGCTCATCTGCGCCATGAACCTGAAAAATATTTTTTGCTAAATCTATACCTAATGTTGTAATATTCATATTGGACTCCCCGTTTATTTTATTAAATGATACGATATAATTACGATCATTTTGGCGCATTTTGACGCCGTTTTAAATAGGTGGGCGAGTCCATTTCATTAATCCAGTTCTGCAATAAAAAAAAGCTCATTACTAGATTGCTTCGTCGCAAGCTCCTCGCAATGACGATACCTCTGTAATTTTATATAAGAACATGCAAATTCATTCGTGATCACTATAGATCATCTGTGAAAGCTATATAAAAAGATTTTCTTTTTTATAAAATTAAATTAGCATAGGAAGAATAACATTCTGGAATCTCCTATGAATAAAATAATTTCAGCCATTGTCATTGCTATTGGTTTTGCTTTAAGTGGTTTTTTTATCGGCCACGCAATCTCTAAAGCCAAAGCCTTTGATCGTTCTGTATCGGTTAAAGGTTTGGCGGAACAAACTGTGAAATCCAACTTAGCGATTTGGCAAATACAGTTTAGTTATGCCGATAATGATTTAACTAACTTGTATCAAGGCATGGCAGCTGCGCAAAATAAAGTTAAATCCTTTTTGGAACAGCAAGGATTTAAGCCTTCCAGCTTATCCATTCAATCGATTTCAGTCGTTGACAATCAAAGTAGTGGTTATAACTCAAATCAAAATATAAAACGCTACGTTGCTAATGGCGGAATCGTTGTATCGAGCGCCGATGTGGATAAAGTCAGTCAAGCGATTCAAAATACCGGACAATTAGTGCAAGAAGGCGTGGTTGTTACGAGTACTTCCGTTCAATATCTCTATACCGAACTTAACAAGATAAAGCCGGCAATGTTAGTTGAGGCCACAAAAAATGCCCGCTTGGCTGCTGAAAGTTTTGCAAAAAGCTCCAGTAGCCAACTGGGGGCAATCCGTGATGCAGCCCAGGGTCTTTTCACCATTGAAGATGCAAATAATAGTTATAATACTGGCACCAGTATTATGAAAAAAGTGAGAGTAGTGACGAGTATGCAATATTTTTTAAAGGCTGATTAGTTGCATAAATCGAGCAGATGAAGTATCTTAATTACGTTATTACATTACGATTTTCATGATTGGAAAGAGGGTATACCACGTGGATAATTTT
>JBGSIG010000594.1:0-1941 GCA_041742655.1 Ferruginibacter sp.
ACGCTACAATGCTTTACGGACATATTGAAAAGTATGAGCACCGCATTGATCACATGAGAAAGTTAAGGGATCTGCAGGACAAGACCAGCGGCTTCAATACTTTTATTCCTTTGAAATTCCGCAACCAGGACAATGATATGAGTTATGTGGCGGAGTCAACCATAACAGAAGATATGCGGCTCTATTCCATCGCAAGAATTTATCTTGATAATTTCCCACACCTAAAAGCTTACTGGCCTATGCTAGGTCGTGACAATGCACAGTTAAGTCTGTCATTTGGCGTTAACGATATTGATGGCACCATTGATGATTCTACAAAAATTTATTCCATGGCCGGAAGTGAGGAACAACATCCAGCTATGACAACCCAGCAACTTGTTACACTTATAAAGCAGGTAAAAAGAAAACCGGTTGAAAGAGATACTTTGTACAATGTTGTAAAGGATTACACTACTGAAAATTTTGAAGAAAATTCATTCTCCCCCACTCTCAATTAATTATAAAGATGATAAAAATACTTGACGTCATCATTATTGGTGGTGGACCTATTGGACTCGCCTGTGGTTTGGAAGCAAAAAAGAAAGGCTTGCAATACGTCATTATTGAAAAGGGTGTGCTTGTAAATTCTCTGTACAACTACCCTGTTAACATGACCTTTTTTTCAACGTCTGAAAAGCTTGAAATTGGAGGTGTTCCTTTTGTTAGCAATAATGTTAAACCTACCCGAAGTGAAGCGCTTGAATACTATCGCAGGGTTGCCATTGCCGGTAATTTAAACATTCATCTTTTTGAAGAAGTTGTTGAAATCAATACTGCGGATAACCATTTTGAAGTGCAGACTTCGAAAGAAAAATATAAATCGGATAATATTATTATTGCAACTGGTTTCTACGATCTTCCTTTTCTCTTAAATGTGCCGGGCGAAAATCTATCGAAAGTAACCCACTATTACAAAGACCCGCATTTTTATGCCTTTCAAAATGTGTTGATTGTTGGTGCCAGCAATTCGGCTGTGGATGCGGCTTTGGAAACATTTCGCAAAGGCGCAAGTGTAACAATGGTGATAAGAGGTAAAGAAGTTGGTGAGCGGGTAAAATATTGGGTGAGGCCAGATATTATTAATCGAATAAAAGAAGGGTCTATCAAAGCATATTTTAATGCAACGATTGAAGCCATCCGGGAAAAGGAAGTGGATATTAAGACGCCGGAAGGAATAGTAACTATTGATAATGATTGGGTAATAGCCATGACCGGTTATCAGCCAAACCTTTCTTTCTTAGAAAAAATCGGAATCCAATTATCTGCAGATGAAATAAGGAAACCTTCTTACGATGTTAATACCCATGAAACAAATGTAAAAGGAATTTACGTTGCCGGTGTAATTTGTGGTGGCATGAATACGCATAGTTTGTTTATCGAAAATTCAAGAGAACATGCGGAAAAGATTATCGAAAATATTTTGACTCATAAACAAGGTTCAAATTAATTCCTAAGAAATGGCTGAATGAAGCAAGCCGACACCGTTAAGCATCGACTCTACCTCAAGAAAAAACGCGTTTATATTTACTTTTTAAACCCTGAAATTTTTTAGTTTAAAATACAATCACAGTCTGCGCCAGCGTTTTAACAACCGCATTGCTATTTACCGTTACAACCCGGTACCGAACGTTACCTGTAAAGTCTTTAATGCTGTCGCGAAAAAAATATCCGTCGTTGCTTTCGCCCATCAAAATAGCTACGGTTGTAAAGGCACTACCGTTTACACTTTTTTGAATGCTATAATTTGTTGTAGTTGTTTCGGCACCTGCTGCCCATCCAATATTTACCTTACCACCTTTGTGCAAATCAACGTTTAAGATATTCTTATTCTTGATGATCGATTTCAAATCATTGTTACTTGCCAATCTTATAGGGTTAACTGAAGCAAAAGAAGCGAATGTA
>JBGSIG010000595.1:0-7084 GCA_041742655.1 Ferruginibacter sp.
TGATATTTGGTGAATTAGGAGGTAAAAAAGTGGTGGCAATGGCAGGCCGCTTTCATTACTACGAAGGGTATACGCCGGAAGAAGTGGTGTTTCCCATAAGGGTGATGAAATTTTTAGGGATCAATACCATATTTATCAGTAATGCGGCTGGGGGAATGAATCTTAGTTTTAAAGTGGGCGATCTGATGATCATTAAGGATCACATCAGCTTTTTTACGGCGAATCCATTATTAGGACCCAATACTGATGAACTTGGCCCTCGTTTTCCGGATATGAGCGAGCCATACAGTAAGCATTTAATTGCAAAAGCAATAGCGATTGCGGCAGTTGAAAAAATTGATTTAAAAGAAGGTGTTTATTGTGGTGTAACCGGCCCAACTTTTGAGACGAGGGCGGAGTACAAATTACTGAAAATAGTTGGGGGTGATGCTGTGGGCATGAGTACGGTGCAGGAAGTAATTGCGGCCAAACACATGGGGCTTGCGGTTTTTGGAATGAGTGTGATAACAGACCTGGGCATAAGGGAAGAAGATAATATTATTACACATGATGAAGTATTGCAGGCTGCCAGGGAAGCAGAACCAAAGCTTACCCATATTTTTAAGGAAATGATTGCAGGGATATAAAGTTGCATTCAAATGCCAGATGCAGTTACAAGGAGCAAAGCCATCCGATAGCTATCGGATTTGAAATGCATCTGTCTGTGATAATTTTATAAAACCACGCTATAGCATGAATTCATTTGCGCAGCAGATGAAGAATAATTTTTAATGATGAATAAAATAATTTTTTCTTTATTACTATTATTTGCATGCCAGTTTTCGTTTGCGCAAAACCCGTTGCAAAATATTTCTAGCAGGGCTAAAGGTATGGGGCAGGGTGGCGGTGGTACAAAAAGTGATAGCCTTGGGCTTGGGTTTACGCATAGAGATGATTTGAAGGATTCTATCACCATCAGTTACAGATACCTGGACTCTCTAAGAAGTATCCGTATGGATACAAACATAAATGATTTTTATAAATTTTTCGACCTGCCTTCAACCCAGCAGTATTTAGGAAATAATGGCACCGCCGGATATTCATTATTATTCATGCCATTTAACAAAGCAGGTTGGGATGCCGGTTTTCATGGATTTGACGCTTATAAATATACGCTTGAGAACTCACGTTTTTTTAAAACTTCCAAACCATATACAAGGATTGGTTACCAGCTGGCTACCTTCAAAGAGCAAACTATAACCATAGTACACACACAAAACCCCAAACCAAACTTAAATTTTGGGCTCGATTTCAGGCTCATTGGCGCACCCGGTTTTTTAACATCGCAAAATGCAAATAACAAAAGTTACCGTGTTTTTAGCAGCTACCAGGGCAAGCGAAAAAGGTATGCCGGGTATGCTATTTTGTTGGGCAATACTATCAAAAGTGCAGAAAACGGCGGAATAGAAAACGATAGTAATTTATTAAATAAAACTTATTACCCGCTATTTTCAATAAATACCAATTTAAGCGGCCCGCCGGATGCTGATTTTAGCCCGTTTAACACAACAGTAAATACGGGCAACACGTATAAAGATTTTACTTTTTTTATGCGCCACACATACGATCTTGGAAAAAAGGATTCCGTTGAGATAAATGACTCTACTACAGAATATTTATTTTATTCCAAACTTCGTTTTCAGTACAGTTTTTCCTACAATAATTACAGTTACCAATACCAGGATAATAGAATAGATTCTGCAACTTATCAAAACTGGTATGACACCACTTTGAGAAATTATTCATCATACCCCGACACCTTAACGCTGATAGATAAATGGAAAATAATAACCAACGACTTTTCTATACTTCAATTTCCGGATACAAAAAACATCAACCAATATTTATTGGCAGGGGCAAGATTGGAAAATATGAAAGGCACTTTTACTTCGGGTAGCAAAATATATTACAATGTGGTGTTGCATGGAGAGTACCGGAATAAAACACGAAACAGGCTATGGGATATTTTGGCAAATGGAGAATTTTACTTAACCGGTCTTAATGCAGGAGATTATAGTGCCACGGCTTCGCTGGCAAGATTCCTTAATAAAAAATGGGGTAATGTAAGTTTGTATTTTAGTAATGTTAACCGAAGCCCATCGTTTATTTACAACCCGCTTTCTTCCTTCAACCTGGGCAATGCGGGCGATTTTAAGAAAGAAAATATAACTACGTTGAGAGCTACCGCAGACAATCCTTTTATTAGTTTATCCGCTGCTAATTATCTTATTACCAACTATATTTATTACACCAATTATTACCAAACGGCGCAATACAGCAAACTGATAAATATCTTACAGCTGAGTGCATCCACAAAAATTAGATTGTCGAAATACTGGAACTGGTACATAGAAGCAACCGTGCAACAAACTGATGGCGCAGCGCCAGTTAGGGTGCCGTTCTTTTTTGCAAGAAACCGGATTGCCTATGAAGGCCTGTTTTTTAAAAACCTAAACCTGAGTACCGGTTTCGAATTTAGATATTATACGCCGTTTAAACAGGACAATTATTCCCCTGTGATGGGTAAGTTTTTTCCACAGGATAGCGTAAGCATTTCAAATCGTCCGGACATCAGTGCTTATTTGCATTTTAGAATCAGGTCTTTTACCCTATACCTTCGTGCCGACAATTTGAACACTTTTAGTTTTGCCAATGGTGTGGGATTTACGCATTACAATTTTGCTGCGCCGCACTATATTTATCCGGGTTTTTTGTTCAGGTTTGGTATTCAGTGGGCTTTTGTAAATTAGAAATGACTGGCTCCCAACTGTTGCTGTTATTGTACAAAATTGTTGAACTTAAAGTAATCCTTCAGAATAAAATTTTAAAAAAATGAAAGTCATCTTCTTAGCAGCAGCACTTATTGTAGCTGGTTTCATCGGTACAGCGCAGGTTACGCCGGGACAAATGGCTCCTGAAATTTCATTGCCGGGAGTAAACGCTGGTAATATAAAACTTTCTTCCTTTAAAGGAAAAGTGGTGTTGATAGATTTTTGGGCAAGTTGGTGCGGACCTTGTCGTGCAGCAATGCCAGGTGTAATAAAGTTGTACGATAAATACAAGGCGCAGGGCTTTGAAGTATTTGGCGTTTCTATAGACACCAAAAAAAAGGATTGGTTAAAGGCAATAGCGCAGGATAACATTACCTATACGCAGGTGTATGATAAAGATGGATGGTATTCTAAAGCGACAATTGTTTACGGGGTAAACGCAATACCCAATACTTTTTTATTAGATAAAACAGGTAAGATAGTTGCCATTGATTTAGAAGGCGAGGCATTGGAAAATAAAATAAAGGAGCTATTGTGATATTTCTTCAATCCAATTAGTCAATCACAAACCAGGTATAACTTTCTGCCTCAATATTTACTGAAATTTCAATTTCATATTTTCTGCTCAGGTTCATTTTTACTTTCCTGCCATCTTGCTCACTAATAGTAATTTGGTCAGTCAGTCCCGTATAATATAAAGGCACTTTAATGGTCCGTGTAATTTTTTCTTTAAGGGGATTGTACAACATCAAAAATCCTTTTGTTTTCAATTGTGGGTTTACGTGCAGAATGCCATCCCAATCCCTGCCATCCGGCCGGCGCAAATGAATGATGCCGGAGTTGAGGATATCCCGGTATTTTTTATACCAGTTAATTACATTTATCACTGTTTGTTTGGTGGTATCCGTATCATACAATCTTGGGCCTCGGTAACAGGCCTGCACGCCGGCTCCATAGTATTGAATCATTAATTGTTCATAATCTTTCAGATGTTCTGAAAGCGGTTCCAGCACTGCCTCTGAACCACCACCCTGGTACCGTGTTAGCGGCACAAATCCCCAACTCATAGAAGGAGTCTTTTCCCAGGTGCCATCAAATATATTTTGGCGGTTAAGTATTTTTTGATTTTCTCTTGGCAGCGAAAAATTTACTTCACGATAACCGATGGCTATTTTATTGGTGCCGTCTAAAAAATACCAATCAGGCGCATTGATGTAAACACCCCGTTCATTTAGCCAGCGGTATAATTCTTTTTGAATTTCTATTTGCCACCATTGGCTGTCATCTAATCCTATATGGCCGGGGTGTGTTGTTGAGGCACATACATCGCCGGGGTAGGGGCCGTCATTTTCCCAAATATCAAAACCCGTTTGGGTAAAAAAGTATTTTATTTTGTTGCGGTAAGCAAGGCCCCATTTGCTGCCAAAGCAGGGCGCATTGCCGAAGTAAGCGCCACCCGGTTTTCCGGTTACCGGGTTAATCACATCATCTTCGTCGCTGATTCGCCTTGAACTAAATAAAGAATAGCCACCAATTTTTATTTGTTTACTATGTGCATATAAAGCCAGCTCTTTCCATTTTTCTATATTTTTAAACGAAGAGTCTTCCATATTTAGATGACTTCCAAAACTTAATATTACTGCTTCATATCCTGTTGCAGCACATTGATCAATTGCAGTTTTTACTTCTTCATCATTCTTGCTCACAAGGTGCATAAAGATGGGGTTTGCAGTGGTCCATGGCGCAACGGTACTGTACATTTTTTGTATAGCTAAGCCACGTCGTTCCCTGTCATAACTATCCATCAGCAGTTCCAAAGTACGCACAGATGTAAATGATTCACGGGGCTGTAACACAATGCCGGATACTTTATCCGGGTATATTTCCATTATGCATGGAGTGTTGTAATCGTAATTTACCTGCGAAGTATAGGAGGAATCAATTTTCCAGTGCAGTGTCTGGTCGCTGATGTCATATCGCATGGCATTGTTGAAAGCATAATTTGTTTCTACGTAAATACCCTGCTGCTTTTTCATTATGTCGGGGCTTCCAACTACGGCGCTCTCTTCTTCTACCATCGCCAATACTTCATTTTTTACTTTATTTATTGTAAAAGAGAAGTTTCCCGTATTTTCAATAGTGAGCCATTTGGCCATGAGCGGAAGGCCATCATAGATGGCATAATGCACCTTTATCAAAATATTTTTTAGACTGAACAGGTTATTCCTGTACCAAAAAGTTAATACTTTACCTGCGGGTTGTTTTTTATTATAGGCCCACCAGCGTTCACTTTTCCAGTTAATAAAAGGTTTTAACTCCTCTATTTCATACCGTACAAATTGAAAATCATTGTCGTCTTTTGTAAACCCATCCAGCCACTTCGGCAAAAGGTAGGCTTTTTCTTTTTGTCCGTACAAGCCACCAATATTGTAGTCGTTGCCATTTATATTCACTACCGCTTCCGGCATTACGGCTCTTAATAATTGTTGCCCGGTAATAATATTTTTATAATCGGTACACACTACATTGGGGTACAATCGAAAAGTTCTTTTTACCAGGCCATTGTATAAAATGATGTCTTTATTATTAGTGCCCTGGTACACCTGGGCTTTGGTAGAAACAGGCGATAGTAACCAATCGCCAATAGCTAAATTTTCGCTTTGATGATTCCACGGCGGAATATTGTATTGTTGGGAAAAGGCAGTAAAAAACAGTAGGTTGAGCGCAAGAAAAAAATACAATTTTATGTATCGGTACATATAATATTTTTTCCTGCAAATATAAGTTTATTCGTTTGCCTCTACCAGGTAGGTAAGTACGGGCTTATTATTTACTAAAATGGTTACGGGGTAAGTATTTTCAACATCAAATTTGTAGCTAAATTTTACTACTCCTTTACTGAAAGTATAGTCAACTGTTTTAATTTTCTTTTTTTTATCTTCTCCAATAGCAAGCGATACTATGTCAATTGGCACCCCTGCCTTTGCAGTAAAGCTAAACTGCACTCCACCGCTGGTGGTAGTTGTTATAAAGCCGTCGTCGGGCATAAATTTATTTACACCAAACTCGTACGCTCCGTTTTTAACAAGGGGCATTGAGAAAAAGTTTTTCGAACTTTTGCTGGCTGGCCCCAACAACCATGCTTTATTATCGGGTAAATGCTGTAAATTAAAGATGGTTTTATCTGCAAAAAAATAGGCGTCGTCATATTCTTTCGTGAAAGTTTTTATTTTTTCATCCGTGTAACCTGCACCTAAAGCTACATCTATATAATACCAGCTCTCGGGGCTTTGCCCGAGCTGCACCACGTTCCAGGTATGGTTAAATTCTTCCGGCTTTTCACTAAATTGCTCAACACTATTTTTTAAATAACCATCAACGGTAAGGCATCTTATTTTTGCCACGCTGCACATATCCTGGAAAAGTGCTGCATACCCTGACGATGTAGCTTTGCGTGTTTTTAAAATAAGGTCCGAAGGGCTCACTTCATTGCCGTTAACACGGGCTGCCTTTACATCAAAGGTGATATTGTAAGCAATCCAATCATAGATGGCCCTCGCCTTATCTTTACTGTCGGGAAATTGTTTTGTAAGAATATAACTTATGGTACCCATGTTCAGCGTATCCAATGCACCCAACGATTTTACATAATCATCTATCTCTTTATAATGAGCGGCACGGTTTTGCGCAACGGCGTTAGTGCCTGCCAACAGAAATAAAAATAGCAGTATTTTTTTTGCAGCCTTTATCATGCAATAAAATTAAGCATACATAAGTTAAAATAATGCAATTTTGTTTCACGAATAAATACAGAATTTTGTTGCTGCATTTACATGATAAACCTCAAGGCTACCATATTAAAGTTTAATGCCCAGGGCGAAAAAACCGGCTGGAGCTATATCAAAATTCCTGCTACACTTGCCCAACAATTATACCCGGGCAATAAAAAGTCTTTCCGGGTAAAAGGTAAATTGGATGCGCACACAATTAAGGGTGTTGCATTGTTGCCCATGGGAGAGGGTGATTTTATTATGGCATTAAACGCCGCGATGCGAAAAGCGATTGGTAAACAAAAAGGCGCTACGTTACAGGTTCAATTGGAGGTTGATAAAATGCCCTACCAGTTAAATAAGGCGTTGGTGGAGTGTTTGGCTGACGAACCATCGGCTTTATCACATTTTAAATCGCTCCCGGTATCTCATCAAAATTATTACAGTAAATGGATTGACAGCGCTAAGACCACACCCACCCGGGCAAAGCGTATAGCCATGGCC
>JBGSIG010000596.1:0-2856 GCA_041742655.1 Ferruginibacter sp.
AGATAATTACAAAGGGAAGAAACTGTTAAATTGAATCATCAGTTACGATATGCTGGGGTGTATCAAAATAGTAAATTAAAACGCCGGCTATCAAAATACCTATGCCAATTAAACTTTCTTTCGGTCGCTCAATCATTGTAAAAACCAACACCCAGGCATTAAACAGTAAAAATATGATTTGCAATAGTGGCTTAAAGGGGCTCCGAAAAGTACCGGGTTGCCTGTTTTTTAAAAACAAACTTGTGGCCACTGTTAAGGAAGCCATCAATTGAAGTACAAAGCCTGCGTACAATAATATTTTTTCAAAAGAACCGGTTAGTGCAAGTAACATACTGATGAAAACGTGCAGCCATACCGCTGCTACCGGAATACCATGCTTATTCTTTTTGGCCAGCGGCTGCCAAAACCTATTTTCCCGGGCCATTGCCCAGGTTACCCTTGGGCCAACCCACAAGTAAGAACTTACTGTGGCAATCAATTGTACTGCAATAAAAATGCTCACCCATTTACCTCCTATATCACCCAATAGGTTATTAAAAGAAATAAAAGCCACTTCCTCGTTTCCCGCCAACTGAGTAATGGACGCATTTTTTAACAATACAAACTGAAATAGGATGTATACCACAGCAACAAACAATGCACTTCCAATCAAGGCCTTGGGTAAGTTTTTTGAAGGATTATTAATTTCGTCCACAACGTATGCCGCAGCATTCCAGCCGGTATAAGCAAAAGCAACATATACCATTGAAACCGCAAATCCTGGTTTTAAAATTTCAGCTTTCCATGAATTACTAAAATTGACAGCAGTATTACCATCGCCCTGTACAAAAAATCCCAGGGCAATTAACACTACAATAATAACCACTTTAATAATGGTAGAAATATTTTGGAAACGGCTGCTATGCCTGATTGTAAAACTATGCATCAAGCCAATTAACAGAATAACTGCAAGTGCCAACCAAACGTTATTCTGCAACCCAAAAGGAGACAGATATTTTGTAAACGCCATAGCCGCCAGGGCGACCGGGGCAGAAAAGCCAACCGTAAGACCAGCCCACGCTGATAAATAGCCCAACAGGGGATGAAACACTCTTGAAAGATAAATATAATCACCTCCGGATTCTTTAAAATGCGTACCGAGTTCCGCATACGCAAATGCACCAAATAAAGCTAGTAATCCACCGGTTAACCACAACAAAAGAATGCTCCAGGTGTTTTGTACACTCAACAATTGAAAGCCAACACTGGTAAAAACTCCTGTGCCAATCATGTTTGCCACCACAATTGCAGAAGCTGTATAAATGCTGATTTTTCTTTTCAAGTTGATTGCCCAAAGTCTAGCTAAATTAATTCGGTTCGTTCCGGTTTAATAGCTGCTTGCTTTTTGAAAGATAATAAATAATCACTATCGATTTCTGGTAATAAAAAAAACTACCCTAAAAGAGTAGCTTTCAAAAATATTTTATAAGATTATAATTAAATTCTAAAGTGAGCAAAAGCTTTGTTTGCTTCGGCCATACGATGGGTATCTTCTTTCTTTTTGTAAGAAGCACCTTCGCCTTTGCTTGCTGCAACAATTTCATTGGCTAATTTATCAGCCATGCTACGGCCATTACGATCGCGGCTATATTTAACCATCCACTTAATACTTAAGGAAACTTTTCTATCAGCACGAACTTCTGCAGGAATCTGAAAAGTAGCACCACCAATACGGCGACTGCGAACTTCAACACCTGGCGTGATATTGCTCAATGCCTTCTTCCAAACCTCGTAGCCATTTTCTCCAGTTACTTTAGCCACTTTATCTAAAGCATCATAAAATATAATATAAGCACCGCTTTTTTTACCAGCCCACATTAAATTATTCACAAAACGTGTAACTAATCTGTCGTTAAATTTTGGATCTGGAGCTAAGGGTATCTTTTTGGGTTGTGTTTTACGCATTGTTATTTATTTTTTCAATCTCCACGAAATTGAGGTGTGATCGAAATTTTATGAATTATTTTTTAGCTTTTTCTTTCTTAGTACCATATTTACTACGGCTCTGCTTGCGATCTTTTACACCAGCAGTATCCAAACTACCACGAACTATGTGATAACGTACTCCCGGCAAGTCTTTAACCCTTCCGCCACGAATCAACACGATGCTATGCTCCTGCAAATTGTGACCTTCACCCGGTATATAGGCGATAACCTCAATTTTATTGGTTAAACGAACCTTAGCTACTTTACGTAGTGCGGAGTTTGGCTTTTTAGGCGTAGTTGTATACACCCTTGTACATACACCACGGCGTTGCGGGCATGCATCCAAAGCTCTAGACTTACTCTTAGCTTTAATAATTTCTCTTCCTTTTCTAACTAACTGTTGAATTGTAGGCATTGTGACCCTTTATTTTTGGACGGCAAAGGTAGCATTTCTCATTTAAAATGAAGCACTATTTTTTAAATATTTTATTTTTTTTATTGAAATCAAAAAAAATGCCGTTTGATGCCTGTATCGTGGTTATCTGAAAATTACTTTTTGGGTAGTTTCTTCGTTGGTATTTAGATTAACTATTTTTAAGATGTACATACCCCTTTCCATGTTTTTAGTTCGCATTATTTGTAGAGTATTGCTATTACCTCCGGTAAATTTCGCTTCCTTAACAACCTGGTTTAGAGTAGTCAACAGCGTTATTTTATAAACATGGGTTTCCTGGCTGTTGAAGCCTATATTAAGTACATTGTCTACCGGATTTGGATAAATAATTATACTATTGATTGATCTATTTTTATTCAAGTTGACAATACTACTGTAAGTATACTTATTGTCTTTGCTAACCATTTTCAACCTATAGAAATTTGCACTTTCAGGTT
>JBGSIG010000597.1:0-5390 GCA_041742655.1 Ferruginibacter sp.
TACGGCTTTACCCATTCTTCTTAATAAACCTTGCGGAATCCCATTGTCAGCCGGTTCGATGGCCAGCATTTTTTTTTCAACCGGTTCATTCAGCTTATCTATGTCCGTGTAAAAATCGGAATGCTGAGGAAAGATGCAGGATGTTTGATGTATATAAAACATAGCGTCAGGCTTTGGAAAAAATAAGTGATGAACAATTACCGCCAAAACCAAATGAGTTTGACATGATATTTGTTAGCGCAGTTTTTTTATATTGTAGAACAGGCGTCAATCCAACGTGTGCAATGGGCGTTTTGAAATTAAGTGCCGGATACAGTTCCTGCTCTGAAAGATTTAGAATGCAATACAAAGCTTCTATTGCCCCGGCTGCACCCAATGTGTGGCCGGTATTTGATTTGGTGGATGCAAATGCCGGAACGTTTGTAAACAGGCGGCGCATAGTAAGCGTTTCTACAAGGTCGTTGTTCACTGTTGCGGTGCCATGTGCATTTACAAAATCAATTTCAGAAGGCTCAAGCTTTGCACATACAAGCGCATCCTGCATGGCTTTAAATGGCCCGGTTCCATCATCTGATAACGACGATGCGTGATAGGCATCATTGGCATTGGCGTACCCGCCAAGGGCAGCATATATTTTTTTACCAACAGTATCTTCTTCTTTTTCTAAAATAATAAATGCAGCGCCTTCCGCTAAATTTAATCCTTTGCGTTCATTGTCAAATGGTGCGCAGGTATCTGCCGACAAAATGTGCAAGGCGTTAAATCCGTTGATGGTAAATTTAGCCAGGCTATCAAAACCGCCCACAATGGCTCTATTTACCCGGCCACTTCTAATAAGCCTCGCCCCGTACATAATTGCATTGGCTGAAGATGAGCAGGCAGTGTTAATGGTATTTACGGAACCCTTCATACAAAAATATTGCTGCAGGTAAAACCCCGTTGCGCTTACATCGTAAGAAGAAAGATAGGGCGAGTGGGGTGTTCCTTTTTGGGAATCCCGATACATTTCATCTGTTAAGCACATGCCGCCTACAGTGCTTGCACCAATAAGTGCGGTATCAAAAGCCGCTACCTGTGCCGCCGATAAACCGCTGTGTGTAATGGCTTCATTCATTGCATGCAGCGCCAGTAATGTAGTTCGCGTAACACCGGGAGCTTTGGCCTTTAGTTTTTCTTTTAATGCTGCCGTGCTTATTTTTATTTCGCCTACAGGTATTGTTCCTGAAAATTTAGAGGAAAACATTTCGAGTGCTGAAATACCACATTTGCCCTGCTGCAGAGCTGTACGGTTTTCGGCTACATTATTGCCAATAGCACTGATGGCTCCCATGCCTGTAACAACGATCCTTTTCAATAAAAGAGTTTTATTTTGTGCGGTGCTTTTCAATATAGTCAGCCATGGTATTGATATCAACCAATATTTTGCGGCCTTCTTTAGGGTCTTCAATTACCACGCCATATTCGCGGTTAAGTAGTACGATGAGTTCTATCGAATCAATAGAGTCAAGCCCTAAACCTTCACCAAATAAGGGCTCGTCATCTTTTATATCATCCGGATTAACAGACACAAGATTTAAAAATTCTACTATCTGTTTTTTTAGCTGTTGCTTTAATTGTAGTGTATCCATTATAAATATTAAATCAGGTTTTTTCTTTTTAATCCGTAAAATGTGAGTAACTGAAACAGGATGGTAATTGCAAGTAAAGATAAAATATTTAGCATAACATCTTTTAGTTTTCCGCCTTCTAAAAATAAGCCATAATAAGCCTGCAGGCACCAATGCAGTGGCGACAATTTTATTATTTGTTGAAATGATGCCGGCATTGCAAAACTGGGCACTAATAAACCACCGATGGCTGCCATCAGCACAATTGATACTGCACCAATACCATTGGCCTGCTCCTGTGTTTGTGCAAATACACCAATACAAATGGCAAAACTTACAGCGCAGTAGCCACAGATAAATGTCACAATAAATAATCCTAAAAGGTCTGCCGGTAAATTTAATGGCGGCAATCCCAATGAAGGAAAAACCCAGATACCAATGGCAAAAATTACAGCCGCCTGCAGCATTGTTACAACCAGGTAAGTAATTTGTTTAGTTATTATCGACAGCCAGTAGTTGGTAGGCAGCGTTCTCAGCCGGGTAAAACTTCCATTCAACTTTTCTCTTACTACGCTGCTGCCTAAAGATATCACCACAAAAAACATAGCAAAAATTGTCCATGCTGGCACGTTGTGCTGCGTGGCGTTTGGTATTGTTTTACTGCCATCTCTCGACACAGGAATTTCATTGATGCTTACATGACTGTTGATCAATTCATTCTCCAGCGAGTCGGGCAGATCAGTTTCGTTTAAAGAAAAATAAATACTTTTTAAAACCTGTTTGCTCTGCACCATTTGTAAAGTACTCATCAAGGCCCCTTTTATAGACTGCCGGAAAGAAGATTGCAACACAGGATGATACAGCAGGCTGATGGGTTCTAAACTATCCGCACTGAGCTGTACTGAATCTGTTTGCACACCAAAATTATTCAATGCTTTTGAAGCTGTGGCTGTTGCTATGGCGCTTAACTTAAAAGAAAAATCTTTCGGTATTATAATGGCCACCAGCGCATCTTTCTGGTGCATACGCCCGGCCAATTCTTTTTCAGTTTCGCCGGCTGCAACTTTTGTCACCGTAAACATGCCAACTTTTTCAATGGCCCCTATTAATTGCCTGCTGGCATCGCCGGTATCTTTATTGCATAAAAGCAGGGGTACTTTATTATTATTCACCAACTCAAACGTGCTGTTTTGTGTAGCCGTAATTACTATTGCCAGAATGATGGGCATTACAAACATAAACAGCAAGCCAAGTTTATCACGGGTTAATATTTGTACATCTTTTAGTATGGTGGCGCCTAGTTTATACATTGCTATCCCTGTATGCTTTACCGGTTAAATTAATAAACAGGCCCTCCAATCCCTCCTCGTGATTATTTTTTAACAATTGCTGTAAGGAATCATGCACTATAATTTTTCCATTGTCTATCATGGCAATCGTATCGCACAGGTCTTCTGCTTCGCCTAACTGGTGCGACGTATAAATAAGCGTAGTGCCTTGCTTATTTAAATCTTTCAGGTAATTAATAATAGCGTGACGGGTAGTAATATCCACACCAACAGTAGGCTCATCTAAAAATAAAATACGGGGCGCATGTATCATGCCGATGGCAAGGTTTACACGTCGTTTCATACCACCGGAAAATTTTTGTACCGGTTTGTTGGCAACTTCAGCCAGGCCAAGCACTTCCAATAATTCAGCCGATTTTTTTTTGATGGAAAGTTTATCCATGCCCGACCAGGCGCCAAAAAAAGCCAGGTTTTCCAGCGGGCTTAGTTCCTGGTAAAAAGAAAAATCCTGTGGTACAAATCCAAAAAGTGAATTAATTTTTTTACGGTTACTTTTTACTTCTGTATCAAAAAGCTGTATGCTTCCGCTGCTATATTTCAGCAGGCCGGTCATGCAACTCATCAACGTTGTTTTGCCTGCACCATTTGGCCCAAACAAGCCAAATCGTTCACCCTCTGTAATGGTAATGTTGAGGTTGTTTATAAAGCCAGTCGCCTGCCCCGGATGAGAGAATACCAACTGCTGAATGTTTACAGCGGCGCTAATCATGAATTCCATTTTATTTTTGACAAAGCCTGGAACGCAGTTTTTTCTATCTCGGATATTTGTTGAAGGTAATCGCCCATTACATCAAAATCTGCCTGGCTGCCTATGCGGCCTTTATAAATACCGGCAGCCTGCACAGCGGCATTGCGCCAAAGATCGCCGGCCTGCGTAAATGTTTTTGATATCTCCAGTAATTCGTCTTTTGCATGAAACGCATGCGCCTGTTGTAAAAACGCAGCATAAATGTAGCGGAAGCCGCCGCCACCGGTGCCTATTTCTTCCTGCATGCGCACCAGTTGCGCCAGGTATAAACCTGCTGTTTGCTGCCCCAATTTATCCCGCCATTTTTTTATTTTTTTCCCTGTGGATGCGATGCCTTTTACCCCAGCAATATTACCGGGTATCCTTATCATGTGATTCACGTTTCTCTTAATGCCCGTTTCTATCGCTTTGCGTATTTGCTGATCGGTAATAATTCTATTTTTTTTAGGATAATAAATTTGTCCTCTTGGCGCCAGGGCGCCTTTAGCAAATCGCACCCTTTCTAATTCATATGCCGAAAGAGAAGTCACGGATTCCATTATGGGATCGCTGATTAAATACCTGTCATCTTCTCTTCCGTATACAATTATATTATGCGCATTAAAATGAAAGCGGTATTCTTTTGGAAAATAAGTAAGGTAATAAACACCCACCTGGCAACCCACTGCCTGCCCTGCCTGCAGACATTCTTGTAAATATTTTTCTGCGGGTTCTTTGGAATTGAATTTTTTTCTAACCACAGCAATGTCAAGCGCATTGCAGGTTCTTTTAAATATGAGGCCGGGCATGGTACGAAAAGCAATGGCCGGGCCCTTGTTTATTTTAAGAAAAGGCACGTACACAAAAAATAAACCTGACCCAATACCAAAGGCCAAAGGTTCGGTTATCTTCTCAATACCAATTGTACGTAATAAATTAGAGGTAACGCCATTTTCACAATGCGCTGCCTGCAAATGTTTAAATTCATGCTTCATGCATTGTCATTGTTTTTAATTCTTCTACACTTATATTAAATGCCTCGGCGTATTTTTTTAATTTTTCTGCTGATAATTTTTTAAACACAGCAGGCTTTAAATGTTGCTTTATGGTCCATTTCCAAAAACCGGTGTAAGCAGCTACTATTCCAATATCCATCAATCTCAGTTCCATAAAAAACAGTATAGGGCTGGCTTCGTTATTAATTACTTTTTGCCGGGCATTTTCAATTCGTTGTTCAATGTCTTCCCATGCCAAATCAAGTGCAGTGGTCTTTACTTTCCAGCCGGTACTCAATTCTGTAGTATAGTTGCCTGAATTGTCAACCACATACACTACTTCTTTTGTTATTTTATTTAGCGCACCATCATCCTGGGGAATATCTTCTTTTTTCATATTGTAATTATTGAGCGTAACAAAATGGATACAAATGAAATGTAATATTAGTTATTTTTTCATACTCCATTAACTGCTGTCAACAAACAGTGAGCAAGCTATACATATACGAAAAACGGGCGCTTTCCGGTACCAGCATCAAAATGGTATCACCTTTTTTTAGTTTTCCGCTGTGGAATAATTCATCTACCATCAGGTACACCGATGCTGCACCTACATTGCCTACTTGGCTAAGGTTTACAAACCATTTATCGTAAGGTATGCCAGTTTCGTTTGCTATCAACTGCTGAAAAATTTTGTCCTTGAAAAATTCGC
>JBGSIG010000598.1:0-2718 GCA_041742655.1 Ferruginibacter sp.
CAACGTCATTAAAATTCCACCGAACATTACAGCACGCTGATAACCGATAAATCTGTCTGCCATAAAACCACCAAACATAGGCATAGTATATACCAGCGCGGCATAAGACCCATATATGGCATAAGCTTTAGGGTCATCAAAATGTAATTGGCTTACCATATATGCCATCAGTAAAGCCTTCATGCCATAGAAAGAAAACCGTTCCCACATTTCGGCAAAGAAAAGCAGGTACAATTGCTTGGGTTGGCCCGTGCCGGAAAAATCGGTTGTTGTAGTTTGTTCTGTAATATCCATAAAAAATAATCAGGATTTTATTTGACTGTTGTGAATTCTAAAAAACCAAAAAAGACGATACCGGTTTGTATCGTCTTTTTTGGTTTTGTTGCAACGTTACCTTACCCCATGCATCATTTTTTTCATCATGGGTGTTAAGGAATAAAGTATTATTCCGGCTAATCCACATAAAATAACAAATAACATAAAGAAGTCGTACAGATTTTTTAGTTTGAATCCAAAGAAACTAGGATAACCTACGGTGACCAGTTTTTCTGTTTGTATTAAATTTAACTGTGCAGGTGTTAAAACAGAATCTTGTGTTTTTAAGATGGTTACAAAATCGAGGTTGTTTTTTAAAGCTTTATCATAATTAATAGTCGTGGCAATTTTTTCTTTTGCTAATGAATAAAGCTCAGCTCCATCGGGTATCTTTTCTCCATCCAACACTTGTTTAAGATTAATATTTTGTTTTTCCATGCTGATATAAGCTTCAGTGGTTGGTGGAAGCAGCGCACCAAGAACACCTGTTAAAACATAGCCACCAGCATTGCCGAGAAACCATACACCCATCAGCAGTGATGCAAATCTTTTTGGTGCCAGTTTGGCCACCAATGATATGCCAATTGGAGATAAACACAATTCACCCCAGGTGTGCAACAGGTATAATACTATTAACCAAATGATACCTACTTTACCGGAAATGCCTAATCCTTTAACTTGTGTAGCAATGATCCAATAACCTAGTGCGATAAGTAATAAGCCCCACGCCTGCTTTACCGGAGAGATGGGTTCGATTTTCTTGTTATTCATCTTTACCCATAATATGCTGAATGGAATGGCAAAGATCATTACAAAAATGCCGTTGAAGTTTTGAACCATACTTGGCGGCATATCCCATCCTAAAATATTTCTGTCGGTTTGGTTGTTAGCAATAAAAGTGAGGGACGAGCCAGCCTGTTCAAACGCCCCCCAGAAGAACATTACGAAAAAGCACACTATATACAGTACCCAAATTCGGTCTCTTTCTACTTTGGTAATCGTTTTATCAGAAAGAATTAAAAAGCCAAGGCTGATGCCGGATGCCAAAATGAAAGGGTATAACCAGGCTTTAATAAAAGAAACGCCTATGCCGCCCAATACTAAGTGGAAACCATAGGTTACTGCCACCAATACCGCTAATGAGATGATTATATTGGCACTGGTAAATTTAGCATGATCAGACTCATCGTCAGGAGTATCTGCCTTATTGGGTTTTCCGCCAATTGGAACTCCTTCAGGTGTTCTTACATATTTATTTTTTAGAAATAAGAAAGTTAACGTGCCGGTAAACATTGCCAAAGACGCAGCAAGAAACCCCCATTTAAAAGCCGACAGGTCTCTAACTCCATCATGTTGTACGTCGCCAAAAAAAGGACAGATAAATTGCCCTAAAGTGGCGCCTACGTTTATGCCCAGGTAAAAAAGGGTAAAGGCTGAATCAAGTTTACTTTTTTGACTTTTTGGGTAGAGGCTGCCAACCATGGAAGAAATATTTGGCTTAAAAAAACCATTACCCATTATTACCGCCAGCAACGCAACCCACATAATGTTGGTTCCAAGAGTGATTCCGGCTGCGTCATGAGATTGACTGGCACTCCAAAAAAGTAACAGCTGTCCTACACCCATCGTTGTTCCTCCAAGTATTATGCAAGCACGGTTACCAAGATATTTATCAGAGATATAGCCACCCAGCATCGGGGTAAGATAACACAGGCCCAAAAATCCTCCATAAATTATTGAGGCTTCGGTTTGTCCCATCAACAACGATTCTGCCAGGAATAGAGATAAAAGGGCCCGCATTCCATAGAAATTAAAGCGCTCCCACATCTCTGTTCCAAAAAGAACCCATAACCCTTTTGGGTGCCGTGTTTGTGTCAATTGTTCGCTCATAGAATTTATTTAAGTTGGTGATGGTTGGTTTTAATCACCCAAAGTAGCAAATTTCTTTTGAGTACAACCAAACCACTAGAGCTATTTGCGAAAAAAGTTTACAGCGTGCCGTTCATAAAAATTTTATTGTTTACTGTAGTGGCTGCTTTAAATTCGCACCATACAGTTAACCCCCATAAAAATTAATTTATTTAATGAATGTATTATTAGTCGGCGGCGGCGGAAGAGAACACACGCTTTCATGGAAAATTAGAAAAAGTAATTTATGCGACGAGTTGTTTATTGCACCTGGTAATGCGGGCACAGCACAATTCGGCGTTAATGTTGCCATTTCTGTAAATGATTTTGAGGCCCTTGCCAGTTTCTGTTTAAGCAATAGCATTGAAATGTTGATAGTGGGTCCTGAAGAACCATTGGTAAAAGGCATCTATAATTTTTTTACAGACAACCCCGCCACTAAGCATATCAAAGTGATTGGCCCTTCAAAAGAAGCAGCGCAATTAGAGGGCAGCA